>CADEFG010000028.1 GCA_902826505.1 uncultured Acidobacteriota bacterium | reverse complement strand
ATAAAGACAGCGGTAACACGCGCCTTTTTGCGCCCAAAAAACGCTCGCCTGTCCTTCAAAACGAAAGATCGAGCCGTAAACATTCGGTTTTCCGGTCAAAACGGAAGCGTCGTTGACCAGATAACGCGTCGGGAAATTGTCCGTGCCGTCAACGATCACGTCGAAATCTTTAAATAACTCAAGTGCGTTTTCGCTTGTCAGACGCGTTTCGAAAGCTTCGATATTGGTGTTTGGATTAATGTCCTGCAATCTATCTTTCGCCGACGCGATTTTCGGTCGCCCGACATCCTTTGTGCCGTGAATGATCTGGCGTTGAAGATTCGATGAATCAACGACATCGAAATCAAGGATGCCCAAAGTGCCGACACCAGCCGCCGCGAGATAAAGTCCCAACGGCGAGCCAAGTCCGCCCGTGCCGATCATCAAAACGCGCGCTGACTTAAGCTTTTTTTGTCCTTCCAGACCGACTTCGGGCAAAATCAAATGCCGCGAATAACGCGCAATTTCCTCATTGCTCAAATTCGGCAATTCTTTTTCCGGTCGCGCCGCTTCCGCCGCAATATTGCCGCCCGCGATCGACGGGACGATCAGGATTTCGCCGCCGCTTTTAAGCTCGGTTTCAAGTCCGTTCAAATCCCGAATATCTTCGTCGCCGACATAAACATTGACAAAGTTTCGCAGATTTCCGCCGTCGTTATACAGATGTTTTTTCAGATCAACATGCGTTGCGGTCAATTTATCCAACGCTTCTCCGGCGGTCGCCGCTTCGATCTCGATTTCCGATTTTCCGCCCGCAAACTGTCTGAGCGGTGTCGGAATTACAATTGTTACTGCCATAAAATAATTTCTCCCTAAATCGTTTTATTGTTCACAGATGCCCATAGATTTTTGTTATTCCTACCCGAATAATTATCTGCTGAACGCATCTGTGAACAATTCTTTTGTTTCCCTTAAAATTTCCTCTTCGTTAAATTTTGAGCGGTCGTTCTCCATTTCCCACGCCCGCACGTCAACCGCTTTGCCTGCTTCGACCGAAACGATAATATAAGTCCAGACCGGTAGCGCATGGTCGAGATCAAACTGCGACGGCACGGCTTCACAATCGGGATGCGAATGATAATAGCCGATCACGTCCAATTTTTTTTCACGCGCAAAGCGTTCGGCGCGCAAAACGTCTTTCGGCAAGATCAAGACGCGGTTATGCTGTTCCGCCGCATCCATCGCGTTTTCCATCGGCAAAAGCTCGATCGTGCGCTTTCCTTTTTCCGCATCGAAATGCCCGATAATCATTCCGCCGCACTCAAACGGAAAGGTTCGCTCGCCGTGCGCTTCGATTTGTTTAATATGTTCTTCTGTTAAGTAAATCATTTAACTTTTAAGTTTTATCGTCTTCTATGAATTGCCACTAGCTGAAGCTAGTGGTTAGCTTTAGTATCCAAGCGGCTTTAGCCAAACTTAAAACAAAAATTAAATCCTTAGTACTTTTGCTAAAGCTAAAAGGATGATTGATATTTTCTTAAATTCGGCTCAAGCCGCTTACCTCAAATTCAACATATCCACTAGCTGAAGCTATTGGCAATTCACTAAAATCTACCTTTTCAAAAGCCTGTTCAAGATCGGCGATAATATCTTCGACCTCTTCGATTCCCGCCGAAATTCGCAATAATCCTTCCGTAATTCCGAGTCGTCCGCGTTTTGCCGCCGACATTTCGCGGTGCGTCGCGGTTGCCGGATGAACAACGCCGGTAAAAATATCGCCGACGCTTGCGGCGCGTGTGCAAAGCCGTAAAGCGTTCATAAATTCGTAAACCGCCGCCCGCGAATCCGTCTTTAATCTCACTCCGAGCACCGCGCCGCAATAATTTTTGCGCAAAATTCGATTGGCGATTTCCGTTTGTCGTTCGCCCGCAAGCGACGGATAAATAACTTTTTCAACCTGCTCGCAATCCAAAAAGAATTCCGCCAAACGCTCGGCATTACGGCATTGTTTTTCGAGCCGCAAACCCAAAGTTTTCAATCCGCGAAGAATCGAATGCGCTTCCCACGCGCTCAAAACTCCGCCCGCCAGAGTCAACGCGCCCATTAAAGCCGGACGGTCGAAATCTTCGCGCGCAATGACGACACCGCCGGTTGCATCGGCGTGTCCGCCAAGAAATTTCGTCGCGCTGTGAACGACAAAATCCGCGCCGAAATTGATCGGCTGACACAAGAAAGGCGTTGCAAACGTGTTATCAACGATCAGTTTCGCGCCCGCTTCGTGTGCAATGAGCGCGACCGTTTCAACATCCAAAACCTTCAAAAGCGGATTCGAGATCGTTTCACCGATCAACACGCGCGGTTTTAATTCCTGCGTCTTCGAGCGCAAAGCCTCAAGATCGGAAAAATCCGCCGTCACCGTGCGCACGCCGAACGCGCCGAAAATCGTTTGCAATAATTCGAGCGACGCGCCGTATAAATCCTGCGACGCAAGCACGACCGAACCATTTGACAATTCGCAAGCGAGCAGCGCCGCGTGCAGCGCCGCCATTCCCGAACCGAAGCAAAAGGCGAATTTGCCGTTTTCGATCTCCGCCAGCGCCGCTTCGAGCGCGGCAACCGTCGGGTTTCCGTAACGGCTGTAAACAAAGCCTTCGCGCTCGCCCTCGACGACGCGATCGACATCTTCCATCCGCTCATAAACAAACGTCGAAGTCGCATAGATCGGAGTCGCCGCCGGAACGCCCAAAGGCGCAACGCGTCTTTCTCCCGCGTGAACAAGCTGTGTTGCTATCGAAAATTCGCTCATAAATCTCCCGGAACGCCGTCATCTTGACGGCATTGAACGCCAGCGCGTTCAAACAAATTTCAAAGTTAAATTACCAAGCGATTTAAGATTGCTCTCGCAATCTGTGCCGTCAAGATGACGGCGTTCCCGGACTCCAAAAACGAAAAAGCTCTCGTGCTAAATAAAAGCACGAGAGCTTTGAAAAAAAATCTCTTTGCAGTTGTTTAGCAGTTTTTTTGAAGTGGAGCAAGTTAACCTTAAATCGCCACTTTTCGCGCTTTCAAAAATTTGAAAGCAATTAAAGAACTAATTTGCAATTTACAGGAAACGAGCCGAGCGTGTCAAGTTGGATTAGTTTTTGTTGAGATTTAGAATCTGTCTCACTAGTTATTTACAAAAGGTGGAACAAGTTTAGCTATATAATGACGAAGTTCATCTGTTTCTATTAGTGCAGCTTTACGTAGCTCATTTTTTGACTTAATAGTTTTAAGAACTGCATCAAGTTTATTTGATGCAGTATCAAGAATCTGAAAGTGATTGGTTTCAGCCAACGCTTTTGCCGTTGCGAAGATAAGGACATAAACATCAATCACCTGAGAATCTTCATCAAATAGCCGGTCTAACGAGTCGAGAATATTTTCAAGTAAAAATAATTCTGTATCATTCATAATTAACAATCATTATCAACAAATTTTCTCAAAACCCGCAATACGACACGCAATTAAATTTTCAAAGAACTACGAATAAAAGTTTGGTCAAAACCAATTTACGCTTCGTCCCAAAAATCTTCGTTCAAATATTTTCCGCCGCCGTCGCACAAAATCGTCACGATGACCGCATTTTCTTTTAATTTACGGGCAATGCGAAGCGCGGCGAACACGTTGGCGCCCGAGCTGACGCCGACGAACAAGCCTTCTTCACGCGCCAAACACCGCGTCATGTTTTGGGCGTCTTCGGTTTCGACCGTCGTATTTTCGTTCGCCACACGCGCATCGTAAATTCCCGGCACGATCGCCGTTTCGAGATGTTTCATGCCTTCCAAACCGTGTAATGGCGACGCGGGCTGAACCGAGATCGCCTGCAATCGGGAATTTAGTTCCTTTAATCTTTTGCTGGTGCCGATAAAAGTTCCCGTCGTCCCGAGTCCGGCGACAAAATGCGTGATCCGTCCGTGAGTTTGCCACCAGATTTCCGGCGCGGTCGTCGCGAAATGCGCTTTCCAATTTGCTTCGTTGTTATATTGGTCGGGATAAAAATATCGGTCGGGAAATTGGCGGGCTAGTTCTTTAGCAACGATTTGCGCACCGTCGGTGCCGTTCACCGGATCGGTTTCGATAATCTCCGCACCGTAGAGTTTTAATATTCTTTTGCGCGCGGCGCTCGCGTTTTTCGGCAGAGCAAGCGTCACCCGATAGCCGCGCGCCGCGCCGATCATCGCGTAGGCGATGCCCGTGTTGCCGCTCGTCGCGTCGAGAATCGTTTTGCCTTTTTCAAGTTCGCCCGATTTTTCGCCCGCCAAAATCATCGCGAGCGCCGCGCGGTCTTTGACCGAACCGCCCGGATTCAAATATTCGGCTTTTGCGTAAATCTCGATGTTTTCGGGCAAATCCCGCGTCACCGACCGCAGACGAATCAAAGGCGTGTTGCCGATCGCCGATTCCAAAAACGATTTTGAAATCTCTGTCGCCCGAAAATCTTTTGCTATTTTTGTTTCTTTTACTGCTGTTTGCATCTTGCTGTTTTACTAAAATTACCCGCTAATTGAAGCCGTCCTGACAAAAGAAAATCGGTCGTTAATTTTCTGTTTTTAATTTCACGACCGACTGGATATTTTTTATTTTAGCGTTTTATTTTTTACATTTTTCTAACGCCCAATCTCAGCCGCCGCGCCGCGCAAAGACATCCGCAACAGCACCGACAAATTTCATTTTTAAGCTGAGATCTTTTCATTTTTAGAATCTTTACTAAAAAGTCTATATTCTGAATTTAGAAAATTGAAACACCTTTGTCAAACAAAAATCGACTACTCGCTACTGCTTCTGGAAGTAATTTTCATCAATCGGCGCGTCAATTTCGAGACCTTTGACATTCAAGTCCATCATCAGCAGCGAGTTACCGGTCATCGCAGAGGCTTGACTTTTCCCGGTGACAAAAGTCATTCTGGTCGGAACCAAAGTCATTTGTTTGGCGACACCGAAATAGCCCTTCCGGTTGACCGAAAACTTTTCGTAATTATTGAAGTAAATGACCGTCGTCACGGGGACATTGTTAAGTAAAGCGTTTTTAATAGTCCCGAGCAACAAACCGGTCTGTTGGTCAAAAACCAGCAGCGAGGATTCGGTTATTCCGTTCCGCTTGTGATTGCCCTTAACGATAACCTTTGAATCTGTTGGGGTTTGAACTCCGCCCATTTCGAAATTTTTTCTGCCGGACAATACCTTGATGGTTTCTGTCCCGAATTCAAGAGTGATTTCATCGTTCAAAAATTCTACCGAATCAAAATCTTCCAATCCCAATCCCATTTTCTTGGACGCAAAAGCATCGTTGGTGTCCTGATAACCGCCCGGTTGATTTGGCATATTCGTATATTTCCATCCGCGGACGCCGTCGAAAACCTGTTTAAAGGCGGTCTGACTTTCCGGACCATCGCCTTTGAAAAATTCGATACTCGATTTATTCGGTTTCTGGTAAATCATCTTAAACGAAAATTTGTCTCCACCGTCCTGATTGTTTGAGCTTGGTGAAGATAACTTATTGTTCAATGATTCGGCATTAAAGCCAAAACCCGAAATCACTGTTACGCGCGCCTCACCTTTGAGTGAAAAGTTTTCAAAAACAAGCGAGTCGTCGGCGCCGGTCGTCTTGGCGTATTTTCTAAAAATCCCGCGCGGAGAAATCTTTTCGTAAATATAGTCAAAACCGAAAAAGCCGATCAAACCGGCTAAAATCGTCAAGACCGCGAAAAATTTTAAGGATGAAGTTTTTTTACTTTCACAATCAAAACATTTTGACTGTCCGCGCGGGACGGCTGTCTTACATCTCAAACATTTTGAATCTAAAGCCGGTTGGGTCGGCGCGTAGGGATTGGCAAAATTATTACGATTCTCACGGATTGGCGGAATAAATTCATTGTTCGGTGACGGGTATGCGGGATTTAAACCAGTTTGTTGGAATCTGTCTGTCGCCGGTTTGACTACATTTTCAGTGACGAAGTGAGCTTCGGGCGAAACCAGCGACTCACATGATGCACAAATATCCTGGTTTGTGATCGCCAGTGCCCCGCAATAGGAACATTCAGTTATTTTCATATATTTGAAAAGGGGTTTTCAGAAAGTTTGAAGATTTTGAAAAGAGTAATTCGAGGTTTTCTCCTTATCTAGAATACTAAATCGAGATAATCTCTGTAAAGAAATTTTTTGGCTTAAAGGGCGATCAGAAGTAAGTGCGGGAAACCCGTTTTAGCGATATTTTACCGTTATTTAAATTGTTTGCCGGGAGAAAAAACGCCGGTCGGAAAGTTTATTTGTTTTCGGGTCTGACAATCAATTTGCGTTTCGCGAGAACTTCCAGTCCTGAACGGCGCGAGGTGATTTCGATGTTGCGTTCTTCGGTGACCCGCACATCGCTCAAAGCGCGTTTCGGCGTATAGGTGACAACGTAATTCGAATCGATATTCTTGGCGAGAAAATCGGTTTTTTCGATCATCTCGGCGCGCGTTTCGGGCAGCAAAAACAACCCGTTCGTGTCTTCGGAAAGTTTGGTCAGAGCCTTTTCGCTATTCGCCAGATTTTCGCCGCGTTCGCGGATTTTGCGAATCATCGCGCGGTCAAGATTGATCGTCATTACGGGATAAGTTTTCGTTTGTCCCTGAACGGGAATATCGGCTCCCGGCGGAAGTTCTTTTTTCTGCGTGCCGCCGCCCTGCACGGTTTTAACGCGCTGCTGAACAATTGTTTGTTCCATTTTCGTGTAGCTTAAAATATGGACATTGATGTCGGTCGCGAGCAGATTTTTTATCGCCTTGATTCGTTCGTTGTCGTCGCTTGTGCTGTCCAAACCGTCGGTGATCAAAACCAGATGACGATTTTCAAGATTCGATTTATCAAAAAAATTGACCGCCAGATTTAACGCTTCGATAAACCGCGACCGCTTGCCAAGCCCAAGATTTTTGTCCAAAGCCGTCAAAAGCTGGGTTTTATCATTTGTCCATTCGGCGAGAATTTTGGCGTTGTCGTTATATTCCAAAAGCGCGACCGTATCATCCGCTTTCAGTCCGTTGATCAAGGCTTTGGCGGTTTCGCGCGTCGTCTTAAAATCTTTTGCCTGACGATCTTCGCCGCCCGTATCCAAAACGATCAAAACGGTTGCGGGAATTCGCCGGAGACTCGAAGCCTGATGCAAAACGCCGTCTTCATTGATGACCAAGTCTTCTTTTTTGGCGCCCGAAAAGAACTTTCCGGTCTCGTCAAACGCCGAAATATTGAGCTTGATCTCTTCGGTAAAAACTTTTTCGGGGCTGTCGTCGGACGGCGCCGGCGTCGGTCGTGGCGTTGTGCGCCCCGATTGGGCGCTCGCAAAAACGCTCAAAACAAAAAAAACGACGAAAAACTGGAGAAAAAATTTAGTGCGCGGCAAAATCATAAAACCTCTGAAACTTTAACAACTTTGGTTTTATGATGCGACAATTTTTGAAAGATTTGCTTTGCAATCCCGAAAAGATTTGTAAAGAGTTTGTTAAATCTCACAAAACGGGATGTTTTTCGACAAATTTGACGAGATTTTTGGCGTAAGTTTTAAAACCCGGACATTCAATTTGATGCGCTTTGAGAAGCTCTTCGGAAACTTTCGTGCTGTAGGTTTGCGAGAGAAAAAAATACGGCACGCCGTAATGCGGCAAGCCGGTCAGAACCGGCGAAAACGGTAATTGAAGCGAAAATTCGACCAAACTCGGCGGCGGCGTGATGACCGATTTTTTGCCCGTCAGGGCTTCGATGATCACGTCGCAAATCTCGGCGGTCGAAAGCGGCTGCGGGTCGGCGAGCGCGATCGTTTTGCCGATTGCCGCTTCATCTTTTGAAAGCGTCGCGATGCTTTTGACGACAAAATCGACCGGCACCAGATTGAGCCGCACGGTTTTGTTGCCGACATTGGCAAGCCGAAGAAGCGGCGCAAATTTTTTGTAATAAAAAATAACGTAATAAATGCCGTCGTATTTCGCCGTTTCGCCCGTTCGGGAATCGCCGACGACGACCGCCGGACGAAAGATCGTGACCGGCACTTCCGCTTTGAGCTTTTCGACTTCCATTTCCGCGAAATATTTTGTTTCCTCGTAATAATTACGAAAACCCGCGTCGTGTTCGAGCTCGTCTTCGGGGATTTCGCCGGTTCGTTTGCCGGCAACATAACAGGTCGAAACATAATTATAACGCCGTAAATTCGGCATTTTTTTGACGAGTGCATTGACGTTTCGCGTGCCTTCGAGATTGACCCGATACGCGAGATCTTTCTCGACCGCGAGATCGTAGATCGCCGCGAGATGATGAACGTCGGTCGTTTCCGAGAGAACGGTTTTGAGATCTTCGTCCGAAATTCCGAGATTTTCACGCGTGATGTCGCCCTCGATCAGCGCGAAATTTTCGAGCGGGACATTTGTTTCCTGAGCGATTTTTTCAATATCGCTCATTGCTTTTTCGGTAAATTGTTTTTGGACAAGCAGGAAAAACTGCGTGTTCGGGCTTGTCAGACGCGCGACCAGGCGGTGCGCGATAAAGCCGGGAAAACCTGTCAGAAAAATTGTTTCGGTAAAACTCATAGAAAAAAAGTATAGCCGAATGAAGATTCATTTTGAAGTCGTGAATGAATGTTCATTCATTTTCAGGTCTTCATTGTTCTTAATTTCGGCAAAACTCACATCTTTAAAACTTTTACATCTTTATAAATTTTGTGCTATGTTTTGAAAAACCTTTATGTTTTAAGGTTTTAGTCAAACGACGGAAGATTTGGAAATGACGGCTAAAAAAAAGGAAAATCCGAAGGAAGCGCAAAAAGGCAGGGAAAACGTCGCTTCGGCAGTTGAAATAAACGCGCCGACCAAAGATTTTCCAAACGAATTGCGCGAAGCGATTTGGTCGGTCGTTTCATTCGATAAATGCGAGGCGAGCGGTCTGACTTACGCCGAAGCCGAACAAAAAATAATGGAACTCGACGCGCGCCGGGTTTCGGGACTTTGCATCGTGACCGACGAAACTGCCGCCAGAATCAGCAATAAAGCGGTTTAGAGATAAAACTGCGAAGATATTTACGGTGCCGAATTTTTCTCGCCGAAAACTTTCTCAAAATTCCAAAACGACCTTGCCGAAGCTCGCGTTCGATTCCAGATATTCGTGCGCTTTTTGAATTTCTTCGATCTTAAAGATCTGATCAATATTCGGCTTTAATGTTCCGTCAGCCAAAAGCGGCACGACTTCGGCGGCAAATGCAGCGGTCGCCTCAGCTTTTTCGCCGCCAGCGCGCGAGCGCAAAACCGTCCCGATAATTTTCAAACGTTTCGACATCACTTGCGAGAAATTTAATTCAGCCTTTGCGCCGCTCGTCGTGCCGACTAAAATGAGTCTGCCTTTTAAATTCAAACTTTCGAGATTTGCCTGAAAATAAGCCGCGCCGACCAGATCTAAAATTACGTCAATGCCTTTCTCGGCGTTCAGATGTTGAACGAGTTCGGCAAATATTTTCGGATTCGCGTCAAACGAAACGCCGCCCGTGACGATTCCGAAATCGAGTCCCAATTTTTCGCATTTTTCCAATTTATCCGCGGTTCGCGAAGTTCCGATGACTTTTATATTTCGTGCCTTGGCGAGCTGCAGCGCGGCAAGCCCGACGCCCGAACCGACGGCGTGAATCATCAGCGTTTCGTTTTCTTTTAACCGAGCATTTGTAAAAATCGCGTCATGCGCCGTAATAAAAGCTTCGGGAACGGCGGCGGCTTCGGTGAAACTCAGATTTTCGGGAATCGACGCGAGCAAAGATTCGTCCGACAAAAGAAATTCAGCTTGCGCGCCGCCCGCTGTGATACCGAAAACGCGGTCGCCGGGGTTAAAATTCGCAACTTCAGCCCCGATTTCCGAAACTTCGCCCGCAAATTCCAAGCCCAAAATTCGTTCGGGAAAACCTTCGGGCGCGGGATAAAATCCTTTTCTTTGTAAAAGATCGGCGCGGTTTAATGCCGACGCTTTGACATTTACTAAAACTTCTTTTCCCGCGGTGCGCGGCGGATTTTCGACTTCGCGGAGCTCCAGATTTTCCGCCCCGCCGAATTCCTTGACATAAACTGCTTTCATAATTTTAAGCTGGCGGAGTTTGCAGAAAGTTACAGGAAGTTACAGGAAGTTTTTTAACTTTCCGCAACTTCCTGTAATTTTCTGCAAAATTCCGGTGAACTATTTACCGACGTTTTTCCGCGCGATGTTCATCAATTCGTCGGGCATCCATTTATCGAGATTTTTCTTTTCGGCTTCGGCGATGCCTTTGTCGCGGTTGCGCCATTCTTTTTCCGGCGCATCTTCGCGTCCCGATTCCTTCGGGTAATTTTCAACCTGTTCGAGACTGATGATGATGCCCTGCGCGATCTCCGCCCAATCTTCGGTTTGAATGCCGCGCAGAACGACCGGCAGACCGGCAGTCCAATCTTCCTCGGGCGCGATGTTGTCGTATTCGGGAATCGTCAAAAATGCCGGCAGCGGAAACGGTTTGCCCGAAAATTCGCTGACGATCTGCGATTTGACGCTCTTAAAATCGGCGCTCGGATTGGCTTTTCTGATCTCTAAAGCGCGGCGAAAAATATCGGAAACGGTTGTTTGATTACTCATAAAATTTTGGCTTAAAATAAATTTCTGCCCAGATTATAAAACAAAACCACGGGTTGTTAAACCGGGCTTTGCGAGAATTTTTTGGAAACTTGTTTTTATTAACAATCTATGAAATAATGTGTCATCTGTGAAACAAAGATAGCTTATGAAACTAGTCTGCCAGACAAAACTTCATTTCAAAGAAGCAAACTCCGACAAGGTTTACGAAGTCGATCTGTGCGAAGCGGGCGAAAAATATCTCGTCAATTTTCGTTACGGCAGACGCGGCACGGAATTAAAGGAAGGCACGAAAACGACCAATCCGGTTGAGCTGGCGGAAGCCGAAAAAATCTTTCAAAAACTCGTTGACGAAAAAACTCGGAAAGGCTATCACATCGCCAGCGCGAGCAATCAAACTGCGGAAAAAACAACAGTTATCGCTCCGCAAGGCTTTGACGAAGAGGCGCGGAAAAACGCGATTCTTGACAAACTCAAAGCCGAAAAAGCAAAAAGCAATCCGCGCATTGAAAGAATCATCTGGCGCGCCGGCGAACTGAAGATCAAAGAAGCCGCGACGCCAATCGCCGCGCTGATCGGCACGGCAAAAGAACTTCGTGATTATTGCTGCGCGTGGAGTTTGGGTTTTTGCGGCGATGCGAGCATGATTCCGGCGCTCGAAAAATTGATGAATCATAAGGCGGAATTCGTCCGCCGGATCGCCCGTGAAGCGCTTTTTAAACTCGGCGGTGAAACAACGCGAAACAATTTTCGCTAAAGATCGATCGCCGGATTGCCGGAAAACCTGCAAAAATTCGCCAAACTCGGCGCGTCGATCAGTTTTGAAACGGCTTTGCGCGAAGAAATCGCCAACCAAAAGCGCGGCGCATTCAATATTTTAAGTCAGATTTACGAGATCGATAATGAAGCGGCGCGTCCCGCGTTGCTCAAACTTTTGCGTGAAATCCCGTTCAAACCGCGATATTTCAAAGCTGTGCGTCAAATCTTTAAAGCGTCTGAATATCGACGCGACGCAGAGGTTTTCGGCATTATTGCCAAACGTTTCGAAACGGAAAGCGCGGGATTTTCCGCTTCGTCGTATTGGGATTCAATGTATTTGCAGGACGAGGACGGAAAATGGCGGACGGTTAAAAAAAGCGCCGAGCTTGCCAAAGAAGATTCACGAATCGCTTACAGCGACGTCACAAAGGATTATTTTCGCCGCCGGACGTGGCGCACTCTGCGGCGTTTGGGCGAAATCGGCGACGCGGATTTTGTCAAAATGGCGACCGGTGCGCTGCTCGCTTTTTCCGACGCGGACGCCCGCGAAACGCGTACTTCAACGATTTACGATTATTACCATACGGGGCGTTGGGATTGGCAAAACCCGAAAATAACTCATATTTACTGGGACAGATTTTCGCCGTATCTGCTTTTTAATCACATACTTTACGAAAACAGTCCGCGCTACGAGCAGAAAACCGGTTCGCGCGGTTTTCGGATCAGGGGAAATTATAAAGCCGGCGATCCGCCGCCCACCGTTCGCGAAGAAGCGTTTCCGAAACTCTGGGAAGCGCAGCCGGTCGGTCTGCTTCACCTGCTTTCGGAAAGCGAGTGTCAGCCGGTTCATGAATTTGCCGTCAAAGCCTTGCGCAATTGCCGCGAATTTGTCGTAAACCTTGATATTCAGGCAGTTTTGATGCTTTTAAACCGACCGTATGAAATCACGAATCAGTTTGGTTTCGAGCTTGCCGCTGCGCGTTTTGATGCGCTCGATCCGAATATCGAATTAGCCGTGGCGGTCGCGATCTGCAACAACAGCGAAGCGCGCGCACAAGCTTTTCGATGGATCGAAGCCAGCCGCGAACTTTTTGCGAAAAACGATTCGGCAATGCTCAAACTTCTGACGGCGAATCATCAGGACACGCGCGGGTTTGCCGCAAATCTTTTGCAAACAACGAATTACAGCCAGGCGGAGGCGCAAAACCTGATCGCGCTCTTAATTTCCAATTTGCTCGCGTTTGACGAAACGAAGCAGGAAATCGCCGCCGATTTGAGCGGCGCGATTTTCCTTAGTTTCGGCAAGGAACTACGCACCTTAAATTTAGCAATCGTCAACGATCTGCTTTCGCATTCAACGGTCGAAGTTCAAATTTTAGGCGGAAATATTCTGGTCAACCACGAAACAAGCGCCGAGAATCTGCCGAACGAATTGATCGATTCGCTGATAAATTCAAAGTTTGAGCAAATTCGCGGGCTCGGCATCAAACTTTTCGGGCAATTGCCGGACGAAAATCTCCTGCGGCGGGAAAGCGCGATTCTTTCGTTTTTGACGCACGAACTGGCGGACGTTCACCACGCGATTCGACCGATTGTTTCGAGGCTTGCGGAAAAATATCCGCAATTTAAGGAAAATCTGGTCGCCGCGATTTTTATCGAACTTCTTCAAACGGAAAAGACCGAAGGCGTTCACGCGCGCCTTTTGGAAACTTTGCACGCGCTTTCCGATTGGACGCGTTTTGCCGATTTTGAAACGGCGAAGCTTTTGATAAAAACAGAATCGCCGGGCGCGAACGAAATCGGCGGTCTGGTTTTCAAGGATCGAAGCGACGAATGGCGCGACGAATTTACGATCGAAGAAATAATTGATTTTACAAACCACGAAATCCTTTCAATCCGCCAATCTTCGTGGCAGATCGCCGAAAACATCGTGGAAAAACTGCGCGGTGAAGTTTCGCTGCTGATTCGCGCTTTGGACGCGAAATGGTCGGATTCACGCGAGTTTTGGCGCACGTTTTTTCGGACGTATTTGACCGAAAAAGAATTAGCGCCCGAAATTTTGGTGGCGATCTGCGATTCGGTCAATGATGAAACGCAAAAATTCGGGCGCGATCTCCTGCTGCACTATTTCCGTTCGGAAAACGGCGTCGAATATCTGATCAAGCTGAGCGAACATCCGTCGGCGGCGATGCAGTTTTTTGCGACCGGTTATCTCGAAACCTTTGCGGCGGATGCGCCCGAAAGGTTAGAAAAACTCGCGCCGTATTTTGTCCGCGTACTATCTCTGGTGAATCGCGCGCGTGCCTCGAAAGACCGCGTTTTGCAGTTTTTGGAACGCGAAGCCTTAAAAAGCGAAAAAGCGGCGCTCGTCGCGGCGCGCATCTTAGCGCGGCAAGCGGCGACGATCGCGATCGGCGACAAAGCCGCGATGATCGAAACGATGCTCAAGATCCGCCGCGCATTTCCCGAAATCGAATTGCCGGTCAAAATTAAGCAAACGGAGGTCAGAGCGAATGTTGTTTGATTACGCTTATCGCGGAAGTTCGAGCGTCGCGAGTTCGAGCAGTTCGACCGCCGTTTCATTTGTTCCCGACGCCACGCGCGAACCGACGTTTTTTGTTGCCGAACTGCGCCAAAAGATCGAATTTCGCGAAGCGATTTCCGCACTTCACGACATCGTCGTTTCGGATTTGCGCTTTAAACCAAAAGACAAAACGGCTTACAAAGAATGGGCGGCGCAGCGCGAAGAAATCGATTGGCAAGAAGTTGCTTCAAGAAAAAGCGAAGTTGCCGGACGAGTCCGTAGTTTACAGGACGAATTAAACGATTTGAATAGCCGGAGTTCGGCGCGCTGGCAGCCGTTTTATCGCGCCCGTCAGAAATATTTCGACTATATTTATCGAAAACAGCGCGATCTGTGGTTTCTTCTCGATCCGGTGATCACCGTGCATCCGGACGAAGTTTTCTTTGAATGTTTTTCGGAAGACGAATCGAGCTACGGACGGTTGGGCGCAAATTACGAGGTCTTCGAAAATGTCCGCGAATTTCAATGCGGAACGACAAATATTGATTATTCCGCCGCGCTTTACGACGAATTTCAAAAAATCCGCACTTATAAACAGACAAAATTCGAGATCGACCCGAGCGGTTTTGAGCTTGCGACGACGAACGAAAACGCGTTCAAGGAAGTCAAGATCGATCTGCCCGACAGTTGGGTGCGCGGATTTCTGCAGGTTTCTTCGGCGATGAGCCTGCCGACGGTGAGTTTCGATCTGCATCCTTTGGACGTGCACAATATTTGCTTTGTTTTGCGCCGCAAAAAAGAACGGAGCAGCCCGCGTTCGATGCGTTATATTTTGAAACCGGGCGAACCGGTCAAAATCGTTCTCGAGCCGTGGAACCTCGAAATCGTTTGCCCGCGCTCGCGTTACGAAGGCGCGGATTCGCACGAAATCCGCGTTTGGGGCAGACGCCGGCTTTTGACTTTGGAACGGCTCATTCCGGTCGCAAAGAAATTTACCGTGCATCTTTTGGGAACGGGTTTGCCGTCGTTCTATATCGCGGATCTGGGCGATCTGAATTTTACGCTCGGGCTTTCCGGCTGGACGGTGAACGATTGGTCGAAAGCGGGAAATTTCGATCTGCTCGCGCCGCGTTTTGCGACGGACGAATTTACAAAACAAGCCGTTTTTGAAGGTTTGAAAGAAAATTGGTTTGAAACGCCCGAAAATCTGGCGCGAAAATTGAATCTCGATAAAAAAGAAGTTCTCGGCGCGCTTTCGGCTTACACGCAAGCCGGTCGTGCAATCTACGATTTGAACAAAGGCGTTTACCGCGTCAGAGAATTAAGCCGTGAACCTTTACCGTTGGAAAAACTTCGGTTTGCCAACGAGCGCGAAGAATCGGCAATGCGATTTTTGACTGAAAACGCCGTCCTTGTAAGAAGTCGAAAACCCAAACAAGACGGCGCGACCGAACTCGCCGGAACCATCAAAGACAAAGGGAAAAATATCGAGGTGTTATTTGTAGTCGATGGCGACGGACGAATCATTAACGCGCATTGCAGTTGTCATTTTTTTAGTGTGAACAAGCTTTTCTTGGGACCTTGCGAACATATTTTGGCTTTGCGAATGGCGGGTCGCAATTTGTAAATTTGAAATTTGAAATTTGAAATTATTTTTTGATCTTTGACACGAAAAGTTTTTTGGGAAATTGCCTGATACTTGCATTCCGGGCGGTGCAATCGCCGTCCTTGCTGATAGATTAGCCACGCATCAATGGCTTGTTCTTAACTTTGCGGAAACGACAACTAATTGCTGTTTCGGTTTGTATTCCGAGAATATAACTAGCAATTAGTTATCGTTTCCGCTTGAGTTGAACAATCCATTCCTTTGGTTTTACGAAGACAAACGGCATTTTTCAAAAAATACTTTTCGTGTCGAAACCGTTATTTGATATTTCGGCAAAGTTAATTGACGCAAAAGGGTAAGACTTGCATTCCGGGCGGTGTGATCGCCGTCCTTGCTGGAAGACTACAGACGCATCACTAGCTTGTTCTTAACTTTGCGGAATTAAGCTACTGTGCGTATTTCGGTTTGTATTCCGAGAATAAAATTACGCACAGTAGCTTAATTCCGCTTGAGTTGAACAATCTAGTCCTTTGATTTTACGAAGACCGCGCTTTTGCTTCAACGGGCTTTGCCGAATGATTTCAGATTCCAGATTTCAAATTTAATCTGGAATCTGAAATTTAAAATCTGAAATTTATGTCGGAACAACCGCGCACACGTCAGGAGCTTTACGAACAGATTCGCCAGCAGGGCGGACGCGATATTTTTGTGCTTGAGGAAATGATTCGGCTCGGATTTTGGAAAGATTCGCCCGCCTTGCCGAATGATCCGGCGGAAGAAATCCGCCGCGCCGCCGAACTGCGCGGCGAACTCGGGCGGCTGCGCGCCGAAAACCGCAAGCTCCACGACGAACAGGCTTTGATCAAAGAACTTCGCAAAAAACGGCTTGCCGAATCGCGCCAGAAACAAAAGGAAACAAAAGAACGGCGGATGCGCGAACGACTGGAAAAAGCTGAAAACTGGCGTCGCGGCAAAGAAAAGGAAATCGGCTATCTCGGGAAAACGGTTTCTGCCGGTTTGAATAATCGCGAAACCGATACCGAACGTTTGAAGCAACGCGATCTGCCGGTTTTTGCGAACATCGAAGAGCTCGCCAAAGCGATGAAT
>CADEFG010000027.1 GCA_902826505.1 uncultured Acidobacteriota bacterium | reverse complement strand
GCTCGCCGTTTCGATGCGCTGCGCACCGCGCCGGATATATTTGAAATATTGACGGAGAAAACGCGTCCGGCTGCCGATCGTCAGGATCGGATTATTCGGATTCGAGTCGTTCAGCAGAAAATACTGGGCGCCGTTGTCGGGTTCGTTCGGAAAAGCAAGCGTGTATTGCTGCCAGGCGACACCGTCGGCGTTTTTCAGATCATCGTGCAGATCGTTGTAGGTCGCGCCGATGTATTCGAGCATCGAAGTGCCTTTCCCGTGTGTCCGCGCCCGCGTCCGGATCGCGGCGAGATTGGCTGCCGTCGCGCCGCCTTGATAACGGTGATAAGAAAATTCCGAAACATACTGGAGTGCGCCGCTGGTCGAAATGATCGAGTCAATAAAACTGACCGCCGTTCCCGCATGCACGTTCGACGGTCCGACGAAACGCGGCGTAAAGCCGTTGGCAACAAGCCGGTCGCCTGCCGCTTTGAGACATTGCGCAAGTCCCGCCGCCGACCAAGCCGCATTATCCGGTTCGAGCACGACTTCCCAGCTGTCGGGGACGAATCCGTATTTTGTTTGAATATGCTGGTAAGTGGCAAGGACGAATTCGGCGTATTCCTGCGGGTTTGAATTATGTTCAAATGACGAGACATTGAAATCGACATAATTGATGTTGACCCATAAATTTTCGCCGCGTGCCTGCAGGCGCTGGCGTAAAGGCAAAACGAGATTGTCAATCAGTGAATCCATCGAGGCAAACTTAAATCCGGCGGCATTCATTGATGTCGCGCTCGAATTGTCGTTGATGATCTCGTAGCGTTTGGCGTTATACTGGCTTTCGGTGATCTGACCATTGCGCCATTGCGTAAAATAATCGACCGGATTTTCGGCGCCGGAAGCTATTTCGACCCGCAGGCGATTGATGCCGAGTTCGACTGCCGAGTCGAGCAATTGATTTTTATAATTATTCCAGGCGGGCGAATAAAGCTCGCCGGCTTGTGCAACGGCTTCCCAGCCAACCATGGTTTGGTAACGCGTATTCGGATTCAAAACGATCGGATTAACGCCCGGATTCGGGGTTGGCGTGGGAGCCGGCGTTGGTGTTGCAGTTGGAGTTGCCGTGGGCGAAGGAGTTGGCGAAGGAGTTGGTGTCGCCGTGGGCGAAGGAGTTGGTGATGCCGCACCACCCGTCAGCGCTGCTGCCTGCAAAGTAATATTGCCGGTACCACTCGCGACAGTCCACTTGACAGTCATTGTTTGCCCGCTCGTTCCGGCTTGATAATTTAGTGTGTAGAGAGCATTTTTCGTGCCCGTCGAATTCACTACCGAAGTATCGACAAAATTGGCAGCACTGCCATCACTGAGCGAGGCTTCCAATTTTCCGCCGGCAAACCACACGCCGACAAACAGTTTCAGCGTTTTTTGGGTCGTATCTGCCGGAACCGTTATCTGAAATCCGTTGTTCAGACCGGTAACAAAAACGCCGGTTGGAGTATTCGTCGTACTCGCACTTGGGGTGCCGCCAGTCCAGGTATAAAGATTCGGATTGTTTGAATATCGCTGAGGAGTGCCGCTTCCAATAACCGTGTAATTACTGATCTGCGGCGATACTCCGCTCTTATGATTGAAAGTGTTGGCGGCAGTTAATCCCCAATGCGCCCAATCCGCCGTTCCTTCGCTCGGGAGATTCACATTCGCTGCAGAAGCTGTCTGGCTGCCTCCCAAAATGCCGCTGCCGCCGCTATTATTGACCGCTATCGAAACATTATCAACTGTCGTTATCGCGCTGTCAGAAGCAGTCAACCGTAAAATATAAGTACCGAACTGGCTAAAGCTTACCGTTGTGTTTAATGAATTCGGATTGCCGAAAGTGACGGTTCCCGGTCCACTGATCTTACTCCAAACAGTTGTTAGGGCAGACGGCGGGTTGGGTAATCCGTCATCCGTCGCCGTTCCGCTCAAATTTGTTGTTAACCGTAACGTGATCGTCTGATCACTTCCCGCATTGACTATCGGCGCTTGATTAATCTGTGTTGGCGTCGGCGTTGGTGTTGGTGTAATCGTTGGAGTCGGTGCCGGATTTGTGCTTGGAGCCAAAAAACCAACGCCGCTGACGGGTATATCGCCCGTTATTCCGAATTGCATATTGAATAAACTTCCGTCACTGCTCCGCAAAATATACCAGGTATTATTTGACGGGCGAAAGACCGCGACGTCCGTTTTGCCGTCGCCGTCATAATCAGCCGCGGCGGGAATATCGCCGTTGATACCAAAAATAACAGTTAGGTTAGTGCCGCTGCTTTGCACGATAAGCCATTCCCCCGTTGACGGGCGGAAGACGGCAATATCAGCCTTTCCATCGCCGTCAAAATCGTAAAGCGTCTGTCCAATCGCGCTGGTGCTCAGCAAAAAAATCACTCCGATAAATAAATAATAATAAAATTGTTTAACCCTCCGACTCATAATACCTTCCCCCTTTTTCACCCTTAAAAATGTTAATTACTTATGCTTTTCTGTTAGATGTCAATTAGCTCAAGTTTAAACATAATAAAATATATTGTATGTGCGGTAACACTCTTTTTACATAATTTTTGTTGATTTTATTTGAGAGATACTAAATTATTGCGGTCACTCAACCAGAACGAAGCGATGGTAAAAAAGCCGCTGATTACGAAATCCGTATCAGAAAAGAATGCGTGCGGCGTTTAAGAATGGACACCAGCGAACAGCTATTTCATCACAAACATCCTACTTTATAAAAGAATTCTCGACATCTCGCTTGTAAATTATCTCAGCCACGATTTTCCGGAAAATTTTGAACTATCAACAGTTTTAAAATTTTAAAACGGCTCATAAAACCTCCGAAGCGTCCGGTCTTCGGTTTCAAAACCGGACGCCCTTTTGATCCGGGCTTAGAAAATGAATTTCTTTGCGTATTGACACTAATTCAAACTAAAATTTAAAAATAATGAACATCTGGCAAATCATTCTAAGACTGATTCCCTTCGTCAAGCCTTACAAGAGTCTCGTTATTATTTCCCTTTTTTTGACTTTGATCGGCGCGTTTGCCGCGCAGGTCAATCCGCTTGTTCTGCGTTACACGGTCGATACGATCCAGCAACTGCTCAACGAAGACAGGCACGCGCCCGAAAGTTTGCGGCTTTTACTTTTTATCAGCGCGATTCTCTTTGGCAAGGAACTTGTCAATATTGCCGTCAAATACGGGCAAAGTATGTTCGGCGAACGAATTCGCGTCAATCTTTCGAGCCAGTTGTCGCAATACGCGGTCGAAAAAATTCTGACCTACAAATACGCCTATTTCGCCGACGACGCGAATGCGACCGGCAAGCTGCAAACGCGGATTGATCGCGGCGCGGAAAGTTTGACGAAATTTGTCCAAAACATATTTATCGATCTATTGCCGCTTTTCGCCAACGCGGTTCTGGCTTTGATCTTGATGTTCAACGCCAATTTTTACGTCGGTCTGGTCGCGTCCGTGATTATGCCGGTTTATTTTCTGCTCAGTTGGCGGCAAGCCGAACTGCTCAAAGGGGTTCGGCGCGGGCTGCGCAGCTTGCGCGAAACGAAAACCAACGGTTTATTCAACATCATCGAATCGATCATCGTCATCAAATCCTTTGTCCGCGAAGAAACCGAGCGCGAAAAGCAATACAAATTACAGCAAAATCTGATCAACGCGCAGCTCAAACAGCGCAAAACAAATTACACTTTCGACGCGCTGAAAACCTTTATCGAACAGGTCGGCGTGGTTTTGATCATTATCCTGACGGCGTATCTGGTTCTCGATCAGCAAATGACGATCGGCGCGATCATGTTTCATATTTTATTGTTCAATAATGTTTCCGCGCCGATTCGCCAGCTTCACCGGATTTACGACGAGATCAACGAAGCGCTGACTTACGCCGAAGGATTTTTTGAAGTCTTGGACGCCGATTTTGCGATCGAAGAATCAGGCACGCTTTCGTCGGAAAATCTGAAAGGCTGTTTTGAACTAAAAAATGTAAATTTCACATATCCGAACGGAACGCAGGCGCTTTTTGACGTCAATATGAAAATTCCGGCGGGCAAATCCGTTGCCTTCGTTGGTCTTTCGGGCGCGGGAAAATCGACGCTTTTAAATCTTTTATGTAAATTTTACGCGCCGACCGCTGGAGAAATTCGGCTCGACGGCGAAAATCTTTTGGAATACGAGACGCATCTGCTGCGCCGCAAAATCGGACTGGTTTTGCAGAAAAATCATATTTTCCGGGGTTCGATCGAAGAAAATATTCGTTACGGCGCAATCGCGGCGAGTTTTGAAGAAGTTCGGCAAGCCGCAAAAAAGGCTTATTTGCATGACCAGATCGAACAATTGCCTGACAAATATCAAACCGACGCCCAACAACTTTCCGGCGGACAGCAGCAGCGCATTGCGATCGCCCGTCTGTTTTTGAAAAATCCGCCCGTTATTTTCCTCGATGAACCGACCGCGAGTCTCGATGCAATCGCGACCGAGCAGATCAAAAACAGTCTCGACGCAATCAAGGAAAACCGGACGGTCGTCATTATCTCGCACAGCATTTCGCAGATCATCGATTCGGATATAATTTTCGTCTTGAAAGAAGGTCGCGTCGTCGAAAGCGGAACGCACGACGAGCTTTACGAAAAAGGCGCAACTTACCGCGAGATCTTTAACGCCTCGGCGCGCAGCCTGAATCTCGACCGAATCTCGAAAACGCTCGAAATTGAAGCTGATTTTGACGCGGATTTGATAAAGTTCGATTCCTCGACGCCGGATTAATTATTCTTAATTCTTTGCCTTCACTTTGCACCTTTGCGCCTTTGCGGGACAATCGCTTATTTCCCGCAAAGACGCGAAGGGGCAAAGAAAAACACTACGTATTTTTGTGTTAACCTACGGGATTTCGATGCCAAGCCATCGGAATATCGGATTCAAAACCGCCGCCGACGCTGCGGATCCGGTTCGTCATTCTGCCTTCGACCGCGAACCCGAGTTTTTTATAAAATTCGATGGCTTTGCCGTTGCTTTCGCGGGCGATCAGCTCGACGCGTAAAATGTCGGGGCGATCTTCTTTTACCTGCTGCATAAATTTCGTAAAAAGCGCTTTGCCGACGCCGACGCCTTGAAAGTTCGGGTGAATGGCGATCGTCAATTCGCCCAGAACATGCGCAAAAACCTGCGGTCCGAGCGCGTAGCCGTGAATTTCGCCGATAATTTTGTTGTCTGCCGGCGCGTGCGCAACGACGATAATTCCGCTTTCGACGGCTTTAGAAACAAAATTCCCGACATAACCGGCGCTGATTTCGTCAGCCGTTCGCGCCAAACCGCCCTCGATCGCGGCGACTTCGCGGTAGAGATCCGTAATTTCGCCGATGTCCTCCGAATTGCCGTTCTTGATGATGAATTCTTTCATTTTTATCAAATTCTCGTTTAATAAAGCTCGCGCGAGGTGAGGCGCTGCCAGCTCGACGCGTAGCTTTCCTGTTCGTCGAGCGATCGTTGCCGCCGGATGTAACCGCTCACGCGTTCGATCTGCGATAAACTAACGGTAAAAGCCTCGTATTTTTCCTGCCAGGTAAAATTTTCGGCGCCGAGTTTGCGCGTTGCGAAAGCGCCTGAGATCAATTTCAGTTCCCTGACAAAAGTTCCGAGCGCACAAAACTGCGACAAGCCAATGAGCAGATAAACACGGTTTTGAACAAAACTGACGGCTTTGATTCGTCCGCCTGTCGCGTGGACAAAGCCGGCGATGTATTTTTTGAATTTCGATTCCTGCTCGCCATATAAACTTTCGCCGTCAATTGTCAGAGCGAGAAGAAAATACAGATTCAAAGCCGTATTTTCATTTTTTGTCAAAAACGAAAGCGGCACGGTCGAAATAACGGTCGTTAAATTCTCGATTGATGAAAGCATATATTTTGGTAGTTGTAAATTTTATCCGGGCGGAAATTTATTCCGTCTCTAAAGTAAAACTTTCGACACCGGCTTTCACCACCTATATGGGTAGTAAACTGATAATTTTCAACGATTTTTCCCGTTATTTTCCGACCAAAGTTTCCTGAAGCTCGATTTTATTCAGATCTTTTTTATCCGCCGCGATTTTGAGCGGAATCTGCCACGCAAGAGTTTTTATCAAACATGCGCCCGTATTGTCTTCGCGGCAATAATAAACCGTCAGTTTGACTTTCAGATTCGCGCTACCCGTTTGGGCTGTCTGAAACGGAATAGTTAGCGGAAGTTGTGAGAATTTCTGCGCGGCGCTGGTGATTTTCACTTTTCCGGGGTCGTCGGTCGCGATTTCAAAACGATTCGGCGCGTTCGGATTGAGATGAAATCCTTCGGGCAATTTGATTTGAAAAACCAGCGAATTGTCGGCGTTTGCCCCGACTTCTTTGGTTTCCGTTTTATTTTCCCTCAGATTCGGCGAATAGTTTTCAGTTTCCGTCTTCGTTTCGGCAGGCGGCGTCAGACCTTCGATCTTGAGCGTCGAAACCGTTTTGGTCTGGAGAACAACAACGCGAATCGCGTGATTGTTCGTGTCGGCAACATACAGCTTTCCGCCGGCGATCGATAATCCGGCAGGTTCGTAAAACGTCGGCGCTTTGCCGTCCGATTGCCCCGATTTTCCGGTGCCGAGAAAGGTTTTAACCGTCCGGCTGACCGGATCGAGAAGTTTTATTTTGTGGTTGTAAGTATCGGCGATCAAGACTTTACCGTCATAAAGCGTGACGCCCAAGGGATGCTGAAGCCGCACGTCGTCGCCTTCGCCGTCCGCGTCGCCGAACTCGTATAGATCGCCGCCGACCAGCGTTTCGACCGTTTCTTTCTGAAAACTGATCTCACGGATAATGTTCGATTCGCTGTCGGCAACGAACAGATTTTTGCCGTCCGAAACCAGCCCCGAAGGCTGTGCGAATCCCGAAAGCGCGAGCTTTCCGTCGAGCCGCGCTTCGACGCGCGTGCCGGCAAAGGGTTCTAAAATATTCTTTTCCAGATCCATCCGCCAGATCTGATGCGAACCCGCCATCGCGATAAACAGCAATTTTCCGACCAGCGATAAATCCCACGGCGAACGAAGTCCGGTTTTAAGCGCCGCGCCGCCTTCGCCCGTAAAATCTTCGAGATTGCCCGTGCCGCCGATCGTCGAAACTTTTTTCGTCCGGAGCTCAATCAGCCGAATCCGCTGGTTTTCCGTATCCGCAACATAAAGCCGCGATCCGTCGAGCGCCAGCCCTTGCGGACGATTAAAACCTGCCGCCGAAAAATCGCCGTCCGCCCACGCCGCTTTGCCGCTGCCGATGGTTTCGATAAATTTGCCGTTCAGATCCGTGACGACGATGCGGTTATGATTCGAATCCGAAATATAGAGACGTCTTGTGGCGGCATCCGCCAAAACCTTGCCCGGAAAAGCGAGCGGCAGATCGCCGACGCGCGCGCGTTCGAGCGCAAATTTCAGCGGCTTTTCGTCCAAAAGTCCTTTTTTGCGAAAATCTTCTACGGTCGCGCCGATAATTTTATCAACGCCTTCGGCGTAACCTTCGCCGACCGCCGTGCCGATTACATAACCCGCCGGATCAATGATCACCTGGGTCGGATAGGCGTTGACGGCGTATTGTTCCCAAATCTTAAAATCCGAATCGTTGGCGATCGGATGTTCGAGACCGTAGCGCAAAACGATGTTGCGAATATTTTCCGTGTCGCCTTCGTTGGTAAATTTCGCCGAATGAACGCCGATCACGACCAGATTATTCGGGTATTTTGCTTCGAGCCGTTTCAGATCGGGAATAATATGAATACAGTTGATACAACCGTAGGTCCAAAAATCAAGCAGCACGACTTTGCCTTTCAGCCCCGCAATTGACAAAGGTTTGTCGGTATTCAACCAGCTTTTCGCGCCCGAAAGTTCCGGCGCGCGAACTTTTCCCTGGGCTTTCACAATATTTTGTGTCGATAAAATGCTCATAATCATCAAAAATAACGCGATGAGAAAACCAACTTTCCGCAAACTTTTCATACCCTTTAATAAAACCATTTTGACAAAATAAACCTCTGAGGCAAAATCTTTAGCTCGCTTATTGTATTCGCCTATTTTTATAATACGGTTTCGACGCGAAATATTCCGAACCAAAAAAGAAAGCAGAACCGTTTGGCTCTGCTTTCTTCTGTTTCATTTTTTCTAATATGTTATTGATAAAGTCCGTCGCTGATGCTCATTTTCAGAAAAATATTTTTGACTTTGCCTTTGCCTGAACCGTAAACCTTGACTTTCCAATCGCCCGGAATTTGAAAATCCGACGCTTTTACTTGATACGTGATTTTCATTCTCTGGTTGTCGCTGACGCCGACGATCACCGAATCGCGCGAATAGCCGGTATCGGACGCAAGGCGCGTACTGCCCTTGTAGAGTTCGAATTTCAATTGATAGTTTTCCAGCGTAAATTCGTCCGTATCCCAATTTGCCTGAACCGTCAAATTTCCCGTAAACGGCATGCTGATCGTTTTGGTCGCCGAACCGGATTGAACGATCCCGAATTTGTTTGGCGCAGCAATCGTTTCGGTTTTCGTGCCGGTCGTAAAAAATTCGACCGTGCCGCGAACCGGTTGATTGACTTCTTCGTTACCGGCGGCTTCGAGATTTCGCATTTCTACGCGCCAGCTGCGAACATTGTTCGAACCGCCCGCCGCCGGAAGATTAAGCTCGAAGGTTTCTTCCGCTCCGCCGATCGAACGATTCACCATTTCGGTCGCACCATTCGGCGAGATCAACTGAAAGCGCACCTGACGCTGGGCAAAGTTATTGTTCGAACCATCACGCCGGACTTTAAAGCGAACCGTGATCGGAAGCGCATTGTGAATCAGCGCCGTGGCTTGCGTGTTTGCCTGTAAGCCGCCCGGCAAAACCACGTTGCGGGTTTCCGCCGCAAATGTTTCGAGTGCCGAAGCCATCGTTAAAAAACCAACCATCAAAAAAGAACCAATAATTCCAAATAACATTTTTCGTAAATTCAAATTTTTCATTTCGTTTCTCCTTAAATTTTCTATCTCCCAATCTCAGCGGCTGAACGTTTTGCTTAACGCTCAGCTCGCTTTCACTTGTAACTGGAAAGAAACGAAAAAATGTGTCGCAAAAAAATTTCGGTTTTATCAAAAATTTTCTTTCGGGTCATCAAACCGTTGAGAATACAATATTTACGAACAAAAAAAATCCGCCCCGATTTTAATTGCGACAGCGGATTTATCTTTTGTTTTTCTTTTAAGTTACTTTTTAGTCCATGTCCAAATCGGAAAACTTAAGCTTATAAGCGATCCAACCAAAGCCGATCGCACCGAGTAAAAACAGTAAAAGGACTGAATAATATAATTCGGATTTACTAAAAAATGAATAGTTTGCCGAATCGGAAGAAAATTTCTCTGCCGTTCTCTCGTTTTCCGGTTGCTTTGATCTGATAAACGAAATATATTCTTCAGGCAAAACTTTTCCGTATGTATCGCTGTCACCGCTTTTTTTCGATAACGGCGGAACTTCACCGAGAAAATCCTGCACCGCAATAACTTTAGAAGTATCTCGATCGACCAGATAAGCGTTGCATTTATCCCGATAAGCGATCGTATCATCGGTATAACGCCCGAATTCAGAGGATTTACAGTCAATCCACAAAATCGTTTTCACCTCTTCAAGATTGGCGGGTCTTAAATCATCCGGCAGATAGCTAAACAGAGAACGATTGACTTCATTATTTTCTGAGCTCAGCGGCAGTATCTTTTGCTTGACCATTCCGCCGCTCACGCTGTTTTTTTCAGTCGAGGCATTTTTGGGAAACACGAATTGGTCTTTCTGATCGTTAAGATTTCTGGCGTCCTCCGAATTAAGACGGCTAAAAGCCTCCATTCTTTGGTGCGAAAAATATGTAAAACCAAGAGTCAAAAGAAATGCTATCAACCAAACGCCGAAAGCCAGCCACATTTTTATTTTTGACGACGGTTTTCCGCCCGACGGCGACTCTCTTTCAAACAGAAATTCTTGTTTGGACGAAACTTCTTTGGGAAGCAAAAAATCATCTTCAGCCCGCGCTTCTGCTGCCGTCGGCGGTTCATAATTTAGCGATTCAACTTTTAGCGGTTCATCATTTAGCGGAGGAGTTACTTCGTAATGCAAAGGTTGATCGTCTGCCGCTTTGGCTTTTCCGCAATTCCAGCAATGTCTGTATTTGTCTTCAATTTCTGCTTTACAATGATGACACTTCCACATTTTCATTACTCCGAAACAAAGATTTCATTTAGCCGTTTCAACTATTTACCGGCACATAGAGGCAAAAAGCGCGGTCGAATTTTCTATTTTTTCTCGACAATAAAATCAAAAACATCCAATAATTCGGGTTCCTGCCCGGCTTTCGCGCCCTTGAGCGTGATTTTATAATTGCCTTTCGGTAGTTTTTTTGCGGCAACCGTCACGCCCAAAGCCTTTTTATTTCGGGCATTTCGACTTGAGATCAAATTTCCGGCGGCGTCACGCAGCTCGACCTGATATTTGACAAATTCCTCCTCGGTCTTAAATTTCAAACGCAGATAAACGCTCTTGGTTTCGGCGGGCAGATTGATTTTGTTCGGCGCGTTTCCGCCGCCGCTTCGCAAAGACGACGAAGACAACCCGAATTGCGCCGTCACCGGCAAAGATTGTTTGACATCTTTCGGCGTTTCCTTTTTCGGTTCTTCCGGTTGATTGACCGGCGCAAGCGTTTTTTTCGGCTCAGCGGTTTGCGAATTTATGTTCGGTGGAGTTTCAAACGGCGTTTGAGTCGGCGCGGTTTCGGGCGAAATCGTTGGTGAAGGCTGTTTTGTCGGTTCGATTTTTATATTTTCATTCCCGATTTTGACGATTTCCATCGGGCGTTGCCAAAAGAGCGCAATTCCGCCGATCAAAGCCAAAAGCAAAATGCCGAGCGACCCGTAAACCAATGCCGGAACCGCGAAAAGACCTTTCAGACTTTCCCAAAACGAAGGCTTCGCGGTTTCCGCGACCGGCACAAACACCGTCGATTTTTCTTTTTCCGAGAGCGCGGCGGCGGCTTTGACCCGCGCTTGGCGACGCTCGGACACCAAAAAATTTCGTTCGAATTTCTGCCGCTCGCTGCCGTCTAGTTCATTGCGAACATACGAATCGATCAGATCCGTTTCGACCTCGTCGAGCCAATCGCTGAATCCGTCGTCCATGAAAAATCTTTCTTCGACCGCCGCCTGCTCGGTTTCGGAAAGCTCGCCAAGAAAATAGCGAATCGCGTCTTGTTCCTGAAAATCGTTGTTCATCAATTATTTAGCGTTTTTTTTTCGCAAAAACTTTTTTCGCTGCCGTCGTGTTCTGGTGTGTCAAAAACGCTTCCTCTATCTTGAACTGGCAAAACGAGCGAAAACGTGTCGCTCGTTTTTTATTTTTTTTTCAGACAATTTAAAATACATTCTTCCAATTTTTCGCGCAGACGCACTGCCCGGTTTCGCAGAGCGTTTTGCGGAATTCCCAAATCCCCGGCAAGCCGTTGCCGGTTTTCGATCTTGCTGCGTTTTTCGCCCTGATAATACCCGACGATAATTTTACTGTTTTCGGGCGGAAGCGCTTGCAGGCATTTGTTCAGACAATCGAGTTTTTGAGCGGTTTCGGCTTGTTCGTCCGCGAGAATTTGCGGGAATTCCGATTCCGGCAAGCTTTTGGCGATTCGGTTTTCCTTTTCGCGATCTTTGCGGATTTCGAGCATCAGCATCCGCGCGACGCCGTAAACATATTGGCTGACATCCTGAATTTCGCTGTCGATCAGCTTTTTGGCAGTCCGGTTAAAAACCTCGTCGGTGTGAGTTTCCGCTTCATAAAACCCGCGTCCTTCAAAAAACCGCACGAGATTGCGGCGAATCCGCAGATATTTTTCGCCCGCCGCGTCGCGATTTGCAGCGTCCAGCGTCGAAAGCAATTTATCAAATGCTTCCTGCGTCAATTGCCATTTAACTTTTGTGCCGAGTTCAGTCATGATCCGGTCTTTGGTTTTCGGTTTTTGGTTTTTGTCTAATGATTTGATGAAAGCCAAAAACCAAAGACCGAAAACCGCGCTATTTCCATTCGCCTTGCAAAGTAAAAGCCGCCCAATAAAACGGGTTATCCAAGCCTTTTTCCTTGATCATCGAAATCTGCGCTTTTTGCAAAGCGACGGACGGCGGCAAATTTTCCTTTAACATCGCCTGGTAAAATCTTTCCATCAATTTGAAAGTCGGGCGATCGTCGACCAGCCACAAACTGGCGACGACGCTTTTTGCGCCCGCATACATCAGCGCATGCGTGAATCCGACAAAACCTTCGCCGCGAATTTCCGCGCCTAAACCCGTTTCGCACGCGCTCAGCACAACGAGCTGGGCATTGAGTTTGAGATTATAGATCTCGTTCAAACGCCAAATGCCGTCCTGCGAATTGCCTTTTTCGTCAATCAGCGAAAGGACAACACCCGTCAATTCATTAAATCGCGGGTCAAGCGAACTGTGCGTGGCAAAATGCAGAATGCGGAACTGACTCAAATTTTGTTTGCGCAAATTCGTCAGATTTGCTTCCAAGCCGATTGCCGAAAAGCGTTTTTCCGGCGGGACGAAAAGCGCGATTCGGGCGGCTTCCTGCCCGCTGAAAACAAGCCGTTCGTATTTGCTGCGGGTGGCTGAATCCGTGCTTTGTTTGATGAGCGGCTGCAAACGATCGTCCTTGCCGTCAAATACCGGATCGGCAAAGATCGCGAGTTCCTTGCCGGTCGGCTGGCGGTCGGTTTTTCGTAAAGTCGCGAGCGCCGAAGCCGACGGCAGATTGATGATCTCATTGGTTTCAATCAAGTATTTTCCGTTGTCCGTTGTCCGTTGCCCGTTGCTTAAAGACTTGGAACTTGCGACTTGCGACTTGGGACTTAAAAGCGCCGCAAACGGAATATATTGCAAAACTTCCGAACTGACGATCAAAACCCGTTTATTTTCGATCGCACCGGCAACCGGAAAAAGCAGAATTTTGCCGAGTTCGGCGGAAGTGCGCGTCGATTCCGCATTCGCTTTTTGAATCCTGGTTTCGGTCTGCCGTTCGGTTTCGTCCGCCAATGATTTTCGCGGCGTTTTCAAAGAATCGTAAAAACTTCTGGCTAAACTCTCGATTTCCGCGCGTTTCGGCAATTCAAAAACTTTGAGCGAATTTTTCGTGACCGCAAACAAAAAACTGCGTTCCGCGCCCAGCGCATATTCGAGCAAAACCGAATTTTCATCCAAAACCGATGCCTGAATTTGCGGCAAACTGAGCGGTTTCGCGTCGGCAAAACTCGCAAATTTCGGATTGGCAACCCGAATTTTTCCCGACACCTCTTGAAGCTCACCGATCAAACCGCCGATTTCCTTTTCGATTTCGGCGCTTTTTTCAAGTGATTTTGCCGCAATGAGTTTTTGACGAAGCGCTTCTTTGGCGTTGAGCGTTTGCCGCAGAGACTTTTCTTTTTCGAGCAATTCCCCGGGAATGCCTTCGCGCAGTTCGGTTTGACCGATCGATTCGAGCAGATTTCGCGCGCGCGCGCGTTCGCTCGCCTGCAAAGCCAGCGCATCAAAACCTTTCGCCGGTTCGGCTGTGTGCCGCCGCATCAAAAGATCGATATAAAATTCGTAGTAATCCTGCTTGGTCGCAAAAAATTTGGCTTGCAAATCCTGACGGCTGATCTTATTGCGCGAATCTTCGATCAGATCGAGCGATTGTTCGGTTTTTGTCTGCGATTCGGCAAGCCGTCCGAGCTTGCTTTCGGCTTTTGCCGCGCACAGCAAGGCAACGGTTTCGCCCAAACGATTTTGGATTTTTCGATTGATCTCAACCGCGTTCGCACAATGGCTCAACGAATTTTGAAAATCGCCCGCCAGATAAAAGATCTCGCCGCTTCGAAAAACCGCGTTCGCTTCCCAATCCGCCAAACCGGCTTCCCGAAAAATCGGCAAAGTCGCCTGAAGAAACTCGAGCGCCTTTTGCCTTTCGCCTTTAAACTGCAAAATAACGCCGAGATTGACAAGCGCTTTCGCCTCTTTTATTTTGTCTTTCGATTCGCGGAAAATTTCCAGCGCCTTGGTCTGAAATTCAAGCGCTTTATCAGCATTGCCGAGTTTTAGACTGAGCAGCGCGAGGTTGTTCAAATTTCCCGCCTCGTTTGCCCGCATACCGAGCTTACGGTTTAGCTCCAGAGATTTTTCATAAAATTCGAGGGCTTGCGGGTAATCGCCCAGATCATCGTAATTCGCGCCTAAATTATTCAAACAGAAGGTTTGATTGATTTCATTGCCGAGCCCGCGAAAAATTTCAAGCGCTTGTTTGAGACTTTCGATCGCCTTTGGCGATTCACCGATGGCTTTGAAAACCGAGCCTAAATTTATCAAAGTGACGGCTTGCGGCGATTTTTCGCCGAGTTCCTGCCGAATCTTGAGCGCTTTTTCGAGAAACTCGACGGCTTTTGCCGGCTCACCCAAATCATCATAGACCGAACCGATATTATGCAAAACCCACGCTTCCTGACTGCGCTCATTTTCTGCCTGAAAAATCGCTAAAATCTCTTCGAATTGTTTCAAAGCCTGACGCGCCTGTCCCAATTCCGAGGCGATCAAAGCCAAATTGCCGCCAACTTCGGCGATCATTTTTTTGTCGCCCAGCGAACGGTAAATTTCGAGGGTTTCACGCGAAAGCTCGGCGGCTTTGGTCAGATTTTCCAGCTTAAAATGCACTGCCGCCTCATTTGACAAAACCTTTGCGAGCTGCGGAAATGCCTTTATCTCGCGAAAGATTTGCGCGGATCTGGCGGAGTTTTCGATAGATTTTTGAGAGTCGTTGAGCCCGAGCGAGAGAATCCCGAGATAGTAATAAACAAAGGCTTCGCCGAAACGATCCTCGGCGGTTTGAAAAAATGGAAGCGATTCGCGAAACGATTTGACGGCTAAGTTTTTGGCGTCGGTTTGTCCCGAAAACCAGACTAAAATTGCCTGATCGTAAAACTTTTCGGCTTCGATCCGGCTTTTGTCCTTGGCAGTTAACGGACGCAAAACTTCGAGCTTTATTTCATAATCGCCCGGGGCTTGCCACGTTTTCAAGCCGTTCACTTCAACTCGGAATTCGCCCGCGTCGGCGGCAATAAACGAAATTCTTTCCGGTTCTTCGGCGCTGTCGGAATTATCAACCGCGATCAATTTTTCGCCCTTCGCCGAGAAAAGTTTCAAACTCACATCGGATTTTTTTTGCCGGACGACAACGCGGGCAAAATCGCCGCTTTTCGCCATGACCTTGAAAATCTGGATTTCATCTTTTTTGATTTCGCGCGTTTGCGGCTGATCTAACCTGAGCTCGCTTTGCGCCGAAACCGTGATAGACAAAAAAACGGCGAACCCCAACCATCCGCCGATTTTTACGCGATGACGATAAAGAAATGTTTGTCCGAACATTTTGTCCTCCAAGTTTTATTTTATTGAGGACGCATTTTTATCGTGAGATTGCCCTGTTTACCAGTTGACCTTGCCTTCTTGCGAAGAGTCGATCTGCGTCAGTTCAACGCCTTCGTCGAACAGAAAAATCTTTAAATTATCAAACAAAAAATCATGCGTATCGGGATTTGAAACGTCGAGCCCAAAATGATTGATCAATTGATTTTGTTTTTGCAGCCATTCCTTCCAGCACGATTGGCAGATTTCGGTGTAAACGCGTTGTCCCAGTTCGTTCGGAAACGGCGCAAACTGCATTTGTTCGCCCTTGCGTCCGCAGCGCCCGCATTTAAAACCATCACTCGAAAATAAACCCATTTTGTAAAAATCTCCTTGAAATATATACCACAGATTACACAAATTTCACGAAATTTTCATTTTTAACAACAGATTACACAAATTTCACGGATTTTTTTACAAAAAGTTTTAATTTCGTGAGGCTCTGAACTTTGCGTCTTGGCGTCTTGGCGGGAGATAAACCGGAAATTTAATTTCCCGCCAAGACGCCAAGGCGCAAAGAGGAAATACAAGAAAACTATGCCACAAAATCTTCCATTAAATCTGTGTAATCCAGTGTAATCGGTTGTCCTAATTCCCTTGCGCCGCGCGGATCGCGTCCAAAACTTCGTCGTCTTTCGGACGAAAAAGGCTCAAACTTTGAACTTTGTGATAGGCAAGATTGCCGTTTTTATCGATCACGACGACGGCGCGCGCCGAACGTCCCGGCAGCCACGACCGGACATTATATTTTTCGGTCGCGTCGCCCTTTTCGTCCGAAAGAAGTTTTAAGGTCAGATTATATTTATCGGCAAACGATTTGTGCGATTTTTCGGAATCCATCGAAATCCCGACCACTTCCGCGCCGGTTTCCTGATACTGCGACCAATTATCTCTGACGGAACAAAGCTGCGCCGTACAAACCGGCGTATCGTCGCCCGGATAAAAAAGCAGCACAACGGTTTTGCCCTTATGATCGTGCAAGCTCCAACTGTCGCCGTTCAAATCCTTCAACGTAAAATCCGGTGCCTTTTCGCCTGTTTTCATAATTTAACAACTCTCTACTTCATTAATAAAATTGCTTTATCAAATAATACGCCAACTTTTATTATTCTGAAATCCAATTAT
>CADEFG010000026.1:7603-16942 GCA_902826505.1 uncultured Acidobacteriota bacterium | reverse complement strand
TAGGTTTCGTAATAATCTTCGATGACCTTTTTCGCCTCGGCGCGCGTTAAGCCGACGCGCTGCGAAAGCCCGAACGCTTCGACCGCGTAGGCGATCGCGAAATTGACGATCTTGGCGGCGCGGCGGGCGACTTTTAGTTCCGCGTCGGTTTTCGCGCCGAACACGAGTTTGGCGGTTTGCGCGTGAATGTCTTCGCCTTTCTGAAACGCGTCGAGCATCCGTTCGTCGCGCGTGACGTGCGCGAGGAGCCGCAGTTCTAATTGCGAATAATCGGCGGAAATCAGTTTGTGACCTTTTTCGGGAATAAAGGCGCGGCGGATATGCTGACCGAGCTCGGTGCGGATCGGAATGTTTTGCAGATTCGGGTCGGTTGAAGATAATCTTCCGGTCGCGGCGACGGTTTGGTTGAGTTTTCCGTGAATTCGCCCGTCGGACGCGATCTGCGTCGGCAAAACGTCCGAATAGGTCGCCTTGAGTTTGTCGAGCTCGCGGTAATCGATGATAAACTGCGCGATCTCATAAGTTAAGGCGAGTTCCTGCAGAATGTCCTTGCTCGTCGAGATTTGTCCGGTCGCGGTTTTGCGTCCCGTGTCGATGTTCAGTTCCTGCAGGATCTCGCCGACCTGTTTGGGCGAATTGATGTTGAATTCCTTGCCCGAGATCGCAAAGATCTTTTCGCGCAAACCTTCGAGCTCGGTCGAAACAAAGTCCGAAAAGCCGTTCAGCGCTTCGACATCGACCTTCATGCCCGCCATCTCGATTTTATAGAGCAGGGAAATCATCGGAATTTCGACTTTTGTGTAAAGCTCTTCGAGCCCGTCTTCCTGAATCTTTTTGCGCAGAATCGGCGCGAGCTGGGCGGCAAAATCGGCGCGTTCCGTCGCGCGGTATTGATTTTCCGTCCAGCCTTCGGGAATCTCGAACGCCATTTCCAAACCGAGATGCATCTGCGCCAAAAACTCGAGCTCGTAGCGCGCCCGCGTCGAATCGAGCAAATAAGCCGCGATACAGGTATCGTCCGTGACGGCTTCGGGCATAATGTCGAGTTTGTGCAGCACGGCGAGAATGTTTTTGTAATCGTGCGTGCATTTTTCCAGAAAACCGTTCGAGAGAATATCGCGCAGCGGCGCGACGGCGGCGTCTTGTCCGGCTTCGAAATTTTCGAGATCGATATAATACGAGGCGCCCGCGCCGGTCGCGATCGCGACGCCGAGCGGCGGCAGTTTATCGAAACTGCTCGCTTTCGGCGGCGAATTCGAAGCGTCAACCTCGAAACTCCAATGTTCGGTTTCCCAGAGCCGGCGGATTAATTTATCCAGTTCTTCGCGCGTTTTGATGATTTCGTAACGTCGTTCGGTGACGACATTCGCTGCCGCGTCCAAACCCGCAAAAAGCGGCATCGTATCGGCAAACTCGCGCGTCAGGGACGAAAATTCAAGCTCGCGAAACAGCGCGTAAGCAAGTGCGCGATTCGGCTCGCGATGTTTGAGCGCGTCGAGATCGAGCTCGATCGGCATCGTCGTGTGGATCGTCGCGAGCTCCAGCGATTGGCGAATAATGTCCTGATTGTTTTGCAGCGATTCGCGATAGGTTTTATGCGTCACCTTGTCGGCATTCGCCATCGCGCCTTCCGCCGAACCGTATTCCAAAACCAATTTGAGCGCGCCTTTTTCGCCGATGCCGGGCGCGCCGGGAATATTGTCGATCGCATCGCCCATCAAGCCTAAAAGGTCGATGATCTTGGTCGGCGGCAGACCGAATTTCGCTTCGACCCACGCCTCGTCGCAATATTCGATCGGCGGAACGGGCGTTTTGCGTTTGAGATTCTGCGAATTCTGGCGCATGCAAACGATCAGCGGGTCGCGCACCAACTGGCACAGATCCTTGTCGTTGGAAACGATCACGGCTTGCATTTTTTGTTCGGCGACCTTTTGCGCCAGCGTGCCGATTATATCGTCGGCTTCAAAACCCGGATGGCGCAGGATCGGAATATTAAAGACTTCGCAAACCCTGACAATAAAGGGCAGCTGCGCCGCGAGATCGTCGGGCATCTGGGCGCGGTTCGCCTTATAATCGGCAAACGAATCGTGCCGAAAGGTTTTTTCGGGCGAATCGAAAACGGCGGCGATATAATCGGGATTTTCGTCCGTTAAAAGTTTGCGAAGCATATTCGTAAAGACAAAAACCGCTTGCGTGACTTGTCCTTTCGAGTTTCGCAGAGGTTCTTGCCGGGCGCCCATCGGTGCGAAAAAAGCGCGGAAGATATGCGACATCGTATCAATCAAAAATACTCGTTTGGTTTCTGGGTTGCTCATTGTTTTGTTCAATTTGAATGATAGTTAAAGATTCCGATAGTTACAAGTTTATCGCTTTTTGCGAATTTTGAGAGTGCCGCCGCGTTAAAAATTATAAAAAGTCCAAAATGATTGACTTTTATCAATCGTTGGCGATAAGATAACTCTCAAATTGAATGTAAAATTTCTTCTCTAAAATGCTTTGGAACAGGTTTCAAAAGCATTTGTTTGTTCCAGTATTCGTATCTGAAAATTTTCCTCCAAGACAAACGCAAATTTACCGGGTTTTTTAATTGAATTGATTTATCTTGAATCTCTGCTTTTGATGCAGAAAAAAAAGTTATGCCGACGACCCAAGACAATAGACTGCTGGCGATTTACACACCTTTGGGGAAGGATTTCCTTTTGCTGAACCGGATTACCGCGGCGGAAGGGCTTTCCAAACTGTTTTCGGTTGACGTTGAACTGCTTCACGAAGAACTGGAAGCCGGCTTTGATCCGACCGTGGTTGACCCAATTTCAATTATCGGCAAGGCGGTGACGGTGACGATCGACCAGCGCGACGGGACGCTCCGGGAGTTTACGGGCATTGTCAGCCGTTTTTCGCAGGGCACGCGCGATATTCGTTTTTCTTATTATTACGCGCAGATCTTTCCGCACGTATGGATTCTGACTCAAAAATCCCAGAGCCGCATTTTCCAGAATATTTCCGTGCCGGACATTCTCCGGCAGGTTTTTACCGGTTTTGATGTTTCGTGGCAAATCCAGGGCGTCGCGAATAAACGCAATTATTGTGTTCAGTACCGGGAATCGGATTTTGATTTTGCGGCGCGGCTGATGGAAGAAGAAGGAATTTATTTCTACTTCGAACACAAGGACGGAAAACACAAAATGGTCGTTGCCAATACGCCGCAATCACACCCGGATTGTCCGTCAAAAGCAAAGATTCCATATTTTATCGACGTTTCCCGTCAGTACGAAGATTTCGTTACTTCAATCAACCGCTGGCAAACCGATTATCAGCTTCAAACCGGCAAAGTCACGTTGTGGGATCATAATTTTCAACTGCCGACGCGAAAACTCGACAATGAAAAAGTGACCGTCTTTCCGGTCGGTGACAGTCAAAAACTGGAACTGTATGATTTTCCGGGCGGTTATGCGCGAAAATATGATGGAATCAACAGTTCCGGCGGAGAACAAGCCAGCGAATTGGCGCTCGTCGAAACGGACAAACAAGAGACCGTCAAACATCTGATGGAATCTTTGGACGCCCAATATAAAGTGATCAGCGGGGCGGGCGATTGTTCGGCGATGACTTCGGGTTACCGCTTTGAACTATTTAATCATCCGAACAGCACCAACGACGGGCAGTATGTGATCACCTCGATCACGCACGACGCCGAACAAAATCCGAGTTATGTTTCGGATGACAATGCCGAAGAGCCTTATTCGAACAGTTTCACCTGTATCGCGCACGGTTCGGGCGCGCCGCCGTTTCGTCCGCCGCGAAAAACGCCGAAGCCGATCGTTCAGGGCAGCCAGACGGCGTTTGTCGTCGGTCCGGCAGGCGAAGAGATTTTTACCGACAAATACGGGCGTGTCAAAATCCAACTTCACTGGGATCGCGATGGACAGGTCAATGCGGGAAGCTCGTGCTGGGTGCGGGTCGCGCAAACCTGGGCGGGCAATAAATGGGGGACGATGTTCATTCCGCGGATCGGGATGGAAGTGATCGTCCATTTTCTCGAAGGCGACCCGGATCAGCCGATCATCACGGGCTGTGTTTACAATCCGCAGACGATGCCGCCCTACACCTTGCCGGACGAGAAAACGAAATCGACGCTCAAATCGAATTCATCGAAAGGCGGCGGCGGATTCAATGAATTTCGGTTCGAGGATAAAAAAGGCTCGGAGCAGATCTTTATTCACGCCGAAAAGAATCAGGATATCCGCGTCAAAAATGACGTGATGGAAACGATCAAACACGACCGGCATTTGATCATCGAGAACGAGCAGTTTGAAAAAGTCAAAAAAGACAAGCACTTAAAAGTGATGGGCGACCATAATGAAAAGGTTGACGGCTCGATCTCGATTCATTCCGGCGTCGATTTTGAGGAAAAAGCGGGAACAAAATTTGCGGTCGATGCCGGAACCGAAATTCATCTCAAATCGGGAACGAGCATGACGCTTGAAACCGGCACTTCATTGACCTTAAAAGTGGGCGGGAACTTCATCAATATCAAGGCGGGCGGCATCTTTATCAAAGGCACGATGGTAATGATCAACAGCGGCGGCGCGGCGGGCTCGGGTTCGGGCAGCAGTCCCGAAGCGCCGAAAGACCCGAAAGAAGCCGATCAGGCACAGCCTGGCGCACGAGTTTCGCTCTCGCCAAAACCGCCGCCGCCGAAACCGGTCTTTATGAGTCCGGCGGCGCTCGTGCTGACGACCGCCGCGAACAACGGCGCAACATTTTGTGAGATTTGTTCCCGACAATAAAAAACGCGCTGACGCTTTTTATAAATTCGGGTTATTGGAAATTGATGGATAAAGAACTGATGAAGCAGCAATTGGAGAAATATCTGTTCCGACAGAACACGCATACTTACGCCGTTTTAGATGGCGCCTCGGTGCCGGATTTACCGGTCAGACTCTTTGAACTAAATGCGCCGAATGTCTGTCTTTATCGCGGCGAGCTTCCTCCGGATCTCGTCTATGTCGCGCCGTATCTGGTTCATTTATATCCCGGAACGCCCGTCACGGACTGGCTTTTGTCGGAATGTTGGGCGAAACATTGGGGCATTTTCGCCCAAAGTCCGTTGTCGATAACCGGCATGCGAAAACATTTTCGGATGCTTTTGACGGTCGACGATGCGAGCGGCAATCCGATGCTTTTTCGGTATTACGACCCGCGCGTTTTGCTGCCGTTTCTGATGACCTGCAACCGGGACGAACTTGAAATAATATTTGGCGACGTTTTTTATTATTTTGCCGAGCTGCCCGATTTGAACCAATTGTCGCGCTTTCAATTTGCCGACAATAAATTGAACGAAGCCAAACTAACAATTGAGGTTTGATAACCGGAACTAATTTTTTAAACCAATGAGATTATCAATTCGTGCTGAACAAATGTCCGTCGTTGAGGCAGTCGCCCAGGAAAATTTTGTGCGGCGGATCGCCGATCATCTGCTCGCCGAGTATCCGAAAGCGAACGTCATTCTGCCCGGTGATGAAAAATTTACGGTCGATGAGCTGCCCGAAGAAACTCTTCACGAACTGGTCCGCACCGCGATTGCGCGTGCGCAGGGGCACGCGCTGACTTTTGAATCTTCGATCGCCGCTTTTACGGCGGTCATGTTTGAGGTTTCGCCGAATTTCGACACACATCGTTTGTGCCAGGTGCTTCTCAATGACGATGAAGTCGAGCCAAACAACCGGCTTGATGAATTGCTCAACGTCCTGACCGAAAAGAACTGGGAATCGATCAGGGAAGATTACGATCCGCAGGCGTGGAAACCGGACAAAGAAACGGAAAGTGATAATCAAACGCCGGACGAGAAACAAGCAACTCCGGATAAACCGGAAAATCCCGATTTCCTGGAGACGGTGAAAATATAAATCCTGTGGAGTAAAAAATACGATGGCGAATGAGTTAGCCGCAAAGGTCAAGAAAACGCAAAGTTCTTTTCCCCCGCAACAGCCCGGGTCGGTCGTCGCGTGTCCTTTTAAGAAAACCGTTTCCGAAGCGCCGCTGCCGGTCGAGGTCGAAACGGCTTTTCAGATGACCCAGCAGATTCTGCAATCGATGGGCGCGAGCAAACCGGTCGAAAAACCGAAAGATAAGAAGGCGTGGATCGAGATAATTTTAGTCGATGCCGAAGGAAAACCGATGCCCGGTGTCAAATACCGGATCACGCCGCCGGGCGGCGCCCCGAAAGAAGGCAGACTCAACGAACACGGACAAGCCGGTCTTTACGAGATCGAGCCGGGAAGCTGCAAAATTACGTTTCCCGATTTGGATAAAGATGCCTGGGAGTAAAGATTATGCCGGTCAATTATCAAGTCAAACAGGGCGACTGCATCTTCAGCATCGCGGTTGAACACGGTTTTTTCGCGGACACGATCTGGAATCATCCGAACAACGCCGAACTGAAAAAGGAGCGCGAAGACCCGAATGTGCTGATGCCGGGCGATGTCGTTTTCGTCCCGGATAAACAGCTCAAAGAAGTTTCCGAGCCGACCAATCAGGTGCATAAGTTCAAATGCAAAAACACGCCGAAAATTTTAAGCATTCAGTTAAAGTACATCGAGACGCCGTTGAAGAATTTGGATTATACGATAAATATTGACGGGCAGGAGAAAAAGGGCAAGACCGACGGCGAAGGCTGGTTGAAACAGCCAATTTCTCCGAATGCGAAGGTTGCCAAGCTGACTCTGTCCGACGGCACGCAGTTTCAGCTAAAACTCGGAAATCTCGACCCGGTTGATGAAATTACCGGCATTCAGGGGCGTTTAAATGCTTTGGGGCTTTATGAAAGCTCGATCAACGGTCAGCTGGATGAGAAAACAAAATTTGCCGTCGCGCTTTTCCAATTACTCAATGAACTTGAAGTGACCGGCGAAACGGACGAAACGACCAAGGATTTATTGATCCAATTGTCCGGGAAATAAAATCGGAAAATGCAGCTATCGGTGTTTATTTTCCAGTGCAGCCAGAGAAGCTTTAAAGATCAGAAATTCCCGGGATGAAAAATGATAACTACGATTAAAATTAAGTTTGGCGATGTTGATAATAATTCTACCCCGATCAAAGATCAGGAAGTCGTCTGGAAGATCATGGAAGGACCGCCGAACTATGCGGTGACGAGAGTGCAAGGCACGACCCGCACCGGTAAAGATTCCGGCGTTATTGAGATTCAGAATGTCGAGTTGGGCGAAAACGAAACTTTGAAATTTCATTATGATATTGTTGGAACGCAGGGCACAATGGATCTCAAACATACCTGGACTTCAAAGAAGTCGCAGGTCTTTGATAAAGTTCTAAATGTTAAAATTGTCAATCTTGCGCCGGTCGTCGTCGCTCCGCTCACGAATCCGAACAGGTTGTGGCTGACCTATGAAAGTTTGTTTAATAAAAAGGAATTCAAAAAGCCGAGCTGCGAATTCAAACTGCATCTCTATTTGATTCCCGTTAATGACGTGACCGTCTGGCTGCGCGATGAGGTCAAGGCAAATCATCTGCAAACTTTCGTGAACGCTTTTTTTCCGGATTTTGAAACGGACTACGTCAAATATTTAGGCAGAAAATTTTGGTCATGGAAAGAGCAGGATTTCTTAGGCGGGGCAAAAGCCGAAATGTCGGACTTGGCTGCCAAAGCCTCGAAAGTGGTTTCCGAACTGACCTCTGATCCCTACAATATTTTTACAAAACTTGCCAACATGATTTCTTCTCCCGAGCGGACGGTGGCGAATCGGGACAAGGTCATTCTGCATTTAGAATCGTATGTCGTTCTGCCGTATAACCGGTTCGACAACTCCGAGGATTCCAACGCCATCGCGACCAAAAACCCTGATAATAATTTGCTCAGAATCAAGGATACGGATCCCTTTTTATGGAGTACCTGGAAAACTGCCTCCCGAAGCTGCGTGGTCAGATTACCGGCGGCACCGATCAAAGAGAAAGGCGTTTTATGGAAAACGGGCGGAGCCGATTCAATCGCCCGCGATTATGAAGCCTGGACATTTGATGTCTCGCATCGTGACCCGACCTTTGAAACTCTTCGCACCAATCCTTACGATTTAGGGACAAAGGTGGATAATTTGGATTTTTCATTAAAAACCGGGGTAGAATATGTCGGCACAAATTTTCAGGGCGGAGCCAATCATAAGGATATTATCGGCGATTGGCTGATTGGTTGTTTGCGAAGCGATTATATTACTCAGGTTAATAAAAAATTGAAGCCGCCGCCGGATAATCTTTTAGTGCTGACGGAATTAATTACGATTACCGAAAAGAAAACCCGCACGCTCAGGTCAATCGATGGTGATATGAAATACATCGAAGGCATTCAGGTCAGAGATATCTCGCTTTTGAAAAATGACAAGATTTATCTCGCCCCGCTGAACATTCCTTTCCTCGGGGTGGATTTAAAAGAATACAAGTCGGAATATCAATATCTCGACGACCAAACACCCAAAGATGAACGAGAACAATGGCAGAAATTTTGGAAGCAGGCTTTTGCTTCAGCACTCGGCAGGGCAAAGGCGCTTTTTATGCTGCGCTACGGCTTGCAGATCTTAAATCCCAACCAGCAAAACTTTCTGATCGAATTTAATCCCGACGGAACGCCGACCGGAACCATCGCCGTCCGTGATTTGAATGATGCTTCGATTCACCGCGAAGTGGTCTGGGCATTGTTTGATGGCGCCGGATTGCCGCCGCAGGAAAAAGACGGTTGGAAAAAACTGGCAACGCTCGATGTTCCGACATTCAAGTATGAATTTGAAGAAGGAAGAATGGCGCGCGAAGGTTTCGGACACCAGGAAATGCAGGAGACCGGAACGACCGGAGCCAAATTCGGACCGCCGGGAACGCAGTTTCTCTGGCAGCGATTTTCTTCTTTCGGCAATATTTCCAAACCCGCGAAAGGCGCCGCCGAAACGAATCTGACGATTTTTAAAAATCTGCTGGAAACGATGTCGGTCTGGGGCAAGGCTCATAACAAAGCATTTATCAGCACAGTCGAATCTCATTTAGGATTAAATTTCACCAAAATCGACTGGTCAAAATATCCCGACCCGGAACGCCATCGTGACATTCAAGCGATCATCGGAGCGCAAGAACGGCTACGTCCCAAGAAATTGGACAAATCTCCCAATAACGGCGGTCTTGAAATCGTCAGCGTTTCTTTAGCCAAACTTTCCGATCAGCAGAAAATTGATTTGAAAGATAAAATCGATGTCTCGGATAGTAAAAACGAATTTCTTAACGAAGAATGTCTTTTGATCAACGGCACGGGTTTTGCGGACGCGGCGCGTATCAAAATCA
>CADEFG010000026.1:5619-7593 GCA_902826505.1 uncultured Acidobacteriota bacterium | reverse complement strand
TCTCTTCAAAGGTTGCAGGTCTTCAGGAGGCAGGCAATCCCGACAAAAGAATAGAAGTTGTCAATCCGGGAGATGTGACCGTGCATTACGAAAATAAATTCGATCCCGATTATCTTGATGAAATGGGCTGGGAAGAAAAAATGGCAAAGTTTATTCACGACTATCTGGCGAGCGCCGAAGGTCAAAAAGCCCTTCGGGATTGTCGGGGACGCGGCTGGAAAACGGTTAGTCCGATATTCCGTTTACAAATTTTAGATAAAGAAGACAAACCGATTGCTGAGGCTCCGGTCAGAATTTCCCGGAAAGATACCGAGGTCTGGACAGATATCACAGACGGCAATGGTGAAATTCACATTTATCAAGGTTCTCCCGAAGATTATAAAATCCGGATATTGGGCTACACTGCCCCGATCAGTAATCCGGAACGCAGTGTCTCGGAACTATCAAAACGTGAGAGCCAAAAACTTGATTTTGGCTTTGTAAAAGTTTTATATTTACATTAAACAAAAGAAAGGCGAGCTGTTTTATTTCGGTGCTTTATCTATCAATAGTCAGCTTGCGCGTTGACAATTATCGACTTTTGTAATTGGTTGGAAATTTTTATTAAAATATCTCGATTCGTGAAAAGAATTTCCCAGGACTTCGGCAGACGGAATGTAAGCAAATTCGGCTTTCACCAAAGTTGCTTTTAGTTTAGAAAGATAAATGCAGATTTTGATTGAACGGTAAATTTGGTAAATGTTAGAAAAAAATCTGATGCTCAGAATAAAATATCGCATCAATTCGTCGAGCCTTCTCTGGGAAGGCAAAGCCGGGGTTTATGAGATCGAACCCGAAAGTTGCAGAATTACGTTTCCCAACTTGGATAAAGGAGCTTGGGATTAATGGTGGTGGCGATTAATTATCAAGTAAAACAAGGTGACTGTATTTCCGGTACTACCTTTTGAGAATGGTTTTTCCCTCGATCCATTATAAGATCATTCGAACAATACTCAACTAGAAGGAAAAGCGTCAAGAACCGAATCTGTTGGTGCGGGGCGATCTAACCGACCGAGAAAAGCGGATTTTTAACTCTGAAATTGTCTTATAATTTGAAAAAGCAAGGAGGAATATAAATGCCGATCAGACACGTCATAAAACAAGGTGAGAGTGTGATTAGTTTGTCAGAGTTGCACGGGTTGTTTGCCGATACGATCTGGAATGATCCGGCAAACGCGGAGTTAAAGGAAAAGCGCAAGAATATGAATATCCTGATGCCCGGCGATATTCTGATGATTCCCGACAAACGACTCAAAGAGGTCAGTCGAGAAACAAATAATGTCCATAAGTTTAAGCGCAAAGGTATTCCGGCGATCTTTCGCCTGCAACTTTTCGACATCGAAGAGCCGCGCGCCAATCAGAAATACAGGCTTGAAGTTGACGGTCAACAATTTGACGGGCAAACCGATTCGCGCGGCGTGCTCGAACAAGCCATTCCGGCAAACTCCAAAAAAGGCATTTTAGTGATCGGGACGGACGAGTTTCGTCTGGAAATAGATTTTGGTTATCTCGATCCGATCAACGAGATCGCCGGTCTGCAAAAACGGCTCAACAATATGGGCTACGATTGCGGCAAACCCGATAATCAGCTCAATGAGGCAACCCGCCGCCAACTAATGCTTTTTCAAAAACGATTCGATCTTCAGGAAACGGGCGAAGCGGATGCGGAAACATTAAAAAAACTGGAAGAACTTCACGATAATCCCAAGGAATTTCCACCCGCCCCCGATGAAAGTTCCCAAGGAGGTCGCTAATGGACCCAGATGAACTGTTTGAAGCAGAATCGAGCAGCGAAGAGCAGCCGATGGAGGTCGTGGAAAAAGATGTTGATAAGAAAGGGGAAAAGAAGCGGAAACGAGAGGACGATAATCAAGCGGTCGAGAATCCGAAACGCCACAAACCCGACAACGTTAATAATAAACAACCCGTAAACGC
>CADEFG010000026.1:0-5561 GCA_902826505.1 uncultured Acidobacteriota bacterium | reverse complement strand
GGGGAGATTATTACGATACAGAAGAAGACTTTTCCGAAACCGAAGAGGAAGACTTAAACGAGACGAATTACGATGCAAATGCGGGATTGATCTCGATCAAATCCGCCTCAGGAAAAGCCAAAATAGAAGTTAAAACCGTTAATGCAAGTCTCAACTTACCCGGTAGTACGACCGCCGTAAATACCGTCGCCGACGTGATTCAACAACCGGTCACCTTCGCCGTCTGGAATCTCTGCGATCTCGGTGGCGGGTATCAATCAAAGCACTGGATAAAAGATAACCGCAGCGCTCTCCTCACGCTCTTGCCGATCGAATTGAAAGCTTTAAGTGTCGATGTTTTCGGATTTCTGGAGATCAAGACCGGGCACCGGATCGCAAAGCAGATCAAAGATGCCAAACATAAAACTACTGCCTTTGAAATCGGTGTTCTGACGGCGCGGATGTTTAAATGGTACGTCGACAACGGGTTAAACCAGGATAAGACTCAGCCGCCGAGATCGTTTAAAGAGCTTTTCGAAGAATTTAGCCAAATAATGTGGATCGGAGAGGATCAACACGCATATTTAAAGAACGGTTTGATGTCTGCCAACGAGTATTTGAACGAGATTGTGTACCCGGCGGATAATGCCGAGACGATTCTGAAAAACATGATCGCCGACGGCGCCGTTTACCTAAAAACCACAATGGATCTAGTCGGGTTCAAAAAAATGTATCGATGGATTCGCGGAAAGCTCGAAGTTCATGGAATCGCTAATTCATGGTTTTTATACAATGATATTGACCTCGGAAAGAGCGACAGTTATTGGGATGAATTTATAAGAAAAGATGTTTTTATCGAAACCTGGGATCACGTTCGAACGGCGTTTGAAAACTTTGGCGCGATTCCCGAGGAAGAAGACGGCAAAGACGCCAACGGCATTGAACTGATCACGGAAGCGCTGGACGTGTTTATCAAAGACAACGATAAATATACGAAGGTCATTCTGCCCAAGATCGTTGGCGACGGCGAAACGACTGCCTTTGCCTATGATAAAAACAAATTCAATCTTTGCTGTGGCGGAGCGATACCCGTCGAAGAAAAGACCCAGGGCTGGCGTTTTCGGAGCGCCGGATTTATCCATCTCAAATGCAAGCCGGGAATTTTGAAGGAGAAGGATTTAATGGTCGTCGCGTGGCACGCTCCTTCGGAAGGTAAACGCGGCGATCGCCAGCCGTCATATAGTTTTGTCAATAATAAACTCAAAAATCGCGCCAAACTAAAACCGTGTCTGCAAAACACAAACGTCGTCTTGCTTGCGGATATGAACATCGGTCAAAAGCCCGTCTATTATGAGAAGAATATAATCGAGGAGGCGTACGGCTGCTGGCTGCCGCCCAAAGATAAACATATGAATTTCTGTACCTCGGTGAAATTTACGGGCACCGGCGGCGCACAATGGAACCACCCTTTTGATAAGGTGCTTCTTCTGAAGGATGAAAAAGTCGAGCTTGATATTGAGATCGGAGATTATGAAAAAATGGATAAATCGCGGAGCGCGCAGGACATCCGTAAATTGAGCGATCATAGCTGGGTGAAGACGGAAATTTCCGTGAAACAAGTTCGAACGGCAAGTACGACGAACCAAAATCAGACGACAACTTCGACGGAAAAGAAAATATTTTCCTTTGAAACGTCGTGAGCGAAACGGCGAAACGGGTTCGCTGACATAAAAAAAGGTTGAAAACTTCCGGCAAATCCGAAGGAGTTTCCAAAAGGCGGCGGCAAAAGTTTGCAAGGAGATGGGCAATGAATGACGAAGAGAAATTGTTAGAGGAATTAAAAAGACGCAATCAGGAAAGAGAAGCGGAAGACCGCAAAGCCGTGGAGGAAATGCTCGAACGCGAAAAGCAAGAGCAGGAAGCCGTAAAAAAACGGCTCGCAGAACGCGAGATGGAAGACGAAAAATCCGCTCAAGCGATGCTCGATCGCGAAAAACAGGAGCAGGAAGAAGTAAAAAAACGGCTCGACGAACGGGAAAAAGAAGAACAGAAAATTTTCGAGCAAAATCAACAAAAAGAGCAGGAAGCGATCAAAAAACGGGTCGAAGAACGCAAGCGCGAAGATCACCAAGCCGCTCAGGAAATGCTCGACCGTGAAAAAAAAGAGCAGGAAGCCGTCAGGAACCGGCTTGAAGAACGCGAGAAAGAAGAAAAAAAGGTTACCAAAGAGAGCCCGCCCGAAAAACAAAAAACCAAGAAAATTTCGGCGAGTCTGCGTCCGCCGAGCGGCTCCGTTCAGTTGGATACTTACAGCGACACGCTGCCGGTTTATTACGTCATCATCGGACGCGGACCGGCGGCGATCATTAACCATACGACTTTAAGACAAACCGAATTCGGTAAAAAACGGATCGCCGGTTTGCCCGTCATGCACGTCGGATTCTCAAATCCGTGGACCAAATATATGCAGCACGGGATGGGACAACCGCCGCATTTGCTTAACCTGCCGGGTTTTAAGAATCATCCCGCGCATCTGCTCAAGGACGAAGGGCTTGATTCAAGAGAGTTTGCCCGGTGCGTCGAATCCGAATACCAACGGCTTGAGACCTTTTATGGAAAAGAAAAGGTCATTACGAACGAAACCTGGGTCGTTTGGATTCAAACCAGCGGTTGTGAAAAATTGGCGGGTGATACCAAAAACGAGCTTAAAAAAGACGGGATGACCGACGAATTCATTGGTCAGATCGAAACAAAACTGGCGGAAGAGTTCAAGAATAAAACGGCGGCTCTGCGGCTTTTGCTGATGAATCCGAAACCGCCAAAGCTTCTTGAAGAAAAGGATATTTTTTTCATTTATGCCGCATATATCGACATTTGTACCGGACCCGGAAGACCGAATGTGCTCCCGCCGCTGAGAGGCGATACCGATGAATGCAAAAAGGCGCGCACGGCGGCGTGGCTGCCGCCCGAAAAATGGGAAGATCAATGGGGCTATGAGCTGAAACAGCGAAAAGTTATGAACGGAGTTGAAGCGATTCGCGATGAAGTGCAATGGGAAACCGATGAACGGGTTTGTGTGACGGCGGGCGGCGGCGTTGGTCTGAATGCCGCCGAGCGCGCGCGAAACGAGAACTGCCGATTGGACTGGTTTGCCCGAACCTCGCTTATGGAAACTTTTGCCAATCCGCGAAATGATACGATTTTGCGCCATCCGAAGGAAAATCGAATTTTACGTCCGGGCGAGAGCAAGATTTTAAATTGGAAAAAAGACGACGAGATTATTCCTTGTGAGAAAAAACTCCGCTACGGTTACGGGGCATCTTTGGAAAATACCGGAATCTTCGGAAGCAAAGTGGAAGTTTCGCTGGCGGGCGGCGATAAAGCCAGGATCAAAGATTATTTCAACAAACAGGTCGGTTTTTACAGCGCCTCGATGTGGGATTGCTCGAAGGAATATGAAACGAATTGCGGTCAATTGCCCTCACAAATGTATGACCGTTTGGTTATTCCGAACGGGCAGGCTTCGCGCGCGCTCGGACACGCTTACTTTTTCGCGCGGCATCTCAAGCTCACACCGCTGACCGCCGCCGCCGGTAATATGATCGGGTTAAATACGGCTGACGGGAAAGTCCGCGTTTTGGGAGCCGCCGCGCAAACTTACGATAAATACGGCGTTTTGGAAAGAAATAACGCCGACGAGGCGGGAAAAAAGATGTGGTTGTCGTGGGATGCGCTGCCGGTTTCAGCCGTTCCCGACGGTTTTATTTTCAGCGGGTTAAATATTGCGACCGCCAATGAATTTTTTAACGACAAGAATCCGAATAACAACGTCAACACGGCGACTCAGGATGAAATTTCGAATATCTTAGCCGCTACATTCGGAAGCTCGGATGCCGCACTGATGGCAAAAGTCATTGTCGAAAACCGTAAGCGCCCCGATAAAAACGGCTATCAAACCATCTTGCAGGTTATCGATGCGCTAAGAAGCGATGAAGAGGCAAAAGAGATCTCTTCATTGGCTTTAGTTGCCGAATTGTTAGAGATGGGCTATACCAAATCCGCCGATACCAAGCTTTTGCACGATATCTAAATTACAAGCTGAAACGACTCGGGTGATAATCGGAAATCGTTTCGCCGTCGCGGTGCAGCCATGGAATATAACCGAACCGGCTTTCGAGAATCTGTCCGGCTTCCGGCAGCCACGTTGCCACCACGACATCGCTGTCGATTCCCAATTCTTCGCAGGGATCGACCGGATTTCCAGTAAAGTTCGCGTATTTTAATTTTTTCAAGGACGGCGATTCTGCCATTGCCGTGATGCCCGCCATGCCGATCTCGTTATCTCTGACCGAGAGCCAACGAAGCTCGGCAACTTGCGGCGACGCGGCAAGCAGTTGAAGATGACCGTCGTTCAAACCGCAATTGTCCATCTGCAAAGAACGCATTCTGCCCAGATAATTTGAGGCAAATAATTCAGCGGCAGCATTCGTAACACTGGACAGTTCGAGATGATAGATCGGCGCGGCTTCGAACAAACGGGCGGCATTTTCTAAAAAATCACGGGCTGAAAGTTTGACGAGCTCGACAAATCCGCGGTTAAATTCAAAGCCAAAAACTGCTGCGCCGAGCGACGCCGTCCATTCGGTTTTGTAGGCGTCCTGTAATTTCATTGCCCGGTACATTTGGGAATAAGCCTCGCCGCGATTGACGCGAGCGCTGCCGATTTGCGCAATCTCGAGCTGTAATCTGATAAATTCAGCGCGGGCTTTGGTCGGCGCGTCGTTTTGTCGCGCGCACCAATCGGCATAGGTCAGGCGCGGAGCATCGTTATCCGGGTCGTCTAAGACTGCTTTCAGTAATAAATTTTCCTCTTCGGTCATAGGTTTTATTTACTTACAAATTGAATCTTAGAAAGTAAATTACTTTATTTTCGTTTTAACTTCAATAAAATTAAATCCACATTTAATCGCGCTTTTGACATTTTGCTTGCCGCTAAAAATGTCGGAACCCGTGACAGGTCAATCGTTGCAACAGTTGCGGGAAGCTAAATAAAAGTTATAATTGTGCCGTCATTTATTTTTTGCGGCATGTATTTTTTGTTTATGCCAAAACCTTTAACCTCAGTTTCGTTTGCAAAATTGCTCAAGGCTTTCTCTTCGGATGAGACGAAAGCGGCGCTCGCCTACACAAAACTGCGCGACTCGCTGGTCAGATATTTTCAGATCAAGGGCATTTCCGATGCGGATGAAGCCGCCGATGCGACGATCGATCGGGTCGCGGATAAGCTCAGTCAGAACACGAATATTGAAGATTTAACAAAATATGCCTTCGGCGTCGCCAAGAATGTCTTTCTCGAAAGACTTCGCTCGGCACAGATCCATTCGCGGGCGGTCGATAAATTCTATTTGAAAACAAGCAATTTTAAGAATTTGAATGAAAACCATCATCTTGAAGCCTTTCGCGATTGTTTCAAAAATTTGTATTCGGACGAACAGGAACTGCTGATAAATTATTTCGCCGATCTGCCGGCGGACGAACTTTTTGAAAATCGTCAAAATTTGGCGGAACGCCAAAGGATTTCG
>CADEFG010000025.1:14255-17408 GCA_902826505.1 uncultured Acidobacteriota bacterium | reverse complement strand
CGTCCAAAGCCGCCTGATCGCCCGCGCGCCACGCCAAAAGTAACCGGGTTATGTCCGGCGATGCCGGTTGATTGATCCGCATTTCCTCACCAAATTCCAACTGTAAACTCTGGTCAAATCAGGTTTTACTAATTTACCACAATCCGCAGGCGGGAAAAAGAAAAAACACCGCCCAGCCGTGTCCTGTTTAACGAGCCGAATCCGTCTTGATAGATGAGCGCAAAAACGCTCTAAATTTATATTTTGAGGAATAATTATATGGCAAGAATAGAAAAATTTTTCGGCGATGTTGAAAACATCAATCTGACGGCTTCGGTCGGTGACGGCGGCGTGAATTTAAAAGATGATGTGATGGTCGTGCAGGCGATGCTGAAATATTCTTTGGAAGAACACCCGTATTTCCGCAAATTCAAGTTTCCCGAGCCGACGGGCACGATGGACAAAGATACGGCGAAGCTGATCAAGGAATATCAACGCTTTTTGCGGAAAAAAGATAAGGTCAGCGTTTCGGTTGACGGCGTGATTAGCCGTGCCGTCGGCGAAAAAGCCTTTGGCAAACGCGGCTGGTGGACGATTTTATGTCTCAACTCGCACGTGCTCGAGAAGCGGCTTTTGTGGGGCGGGCAGGGAAATCACTTTGAAGACCTCTGCCGAAAATTTCCGCAGCTTCACGACGCTCTCGACGACATTCCGGTCGGGACGCTCGAATTGTCGCTCGAACCATCGGTGCAGCGCACGGGAACGCTCAATCTCGGGCTTGAATAAGGGTTGAATTTTTGTTCGCAAAAACCGCGAGAGGATCATAAAAAACGAATCCTTATCCTTCTCACGGCTGGTCGCGGGCAATGTTCTTAAATTTTATAAAGGAGTAATAAGTATGTCGAAATATCGAAACGATCTGCCGCAGATGGCGGACGAAATTTTTTTAACGGACGGCGGTTTTGAAACGACGATGTTGTTTCACGAAGGTTTGAATCTGCCGGATTTTGCGACTTTTCCGCTATTTTACGACGCTCCGGCGCTCGAAATTATGCGCGATTATTATCGCAAGCACGCGGCTTTGGCGCGAGATCACGAATTCGGATTTATTCTCGAAAGCGCCACCTGGCGTGCCAATGCGGATTGGGGCAAAAAACTCGGCTATTCCGCCGAAATGTTGGCGGATGCCAATCGGCGGGCGATCGAGATGCTTGCGGATGTTCGCCGCGAATTTGAAAACGAACAAACAAAGATCGTCATTTCGGGTTGTCTCGGACCGCGCGGCGACGGGTATGTTCCGTCACATTTGATGACCGTGCCGGAAGCCCGGGATTATCATTCGGCGCAGATTCGCACATTCAGCGAAACAGAAGCCGATCTGGTCTCGGCATTGACGCTCAATTACGTTGACGAGGCGATCGGCATCGCCGAGGCGGCGCGCGCTTTCGGAATGCCTTGCGTCATCTCGTTCACGGTCGAAACGGACGGCAAATTAGCAAGCGGTCAAGCTTTACAAGAAGCAATCGAAACGGTCGATCAGGCAACCAATAACGCACCGGCTTATTTTATGATCAACTGCGCGCATCCGACGCATTTTGAGGCAATTCTGAGCAGTGACGCGTGGACTAAAAGACTTCGCAGAATCCGCGCCAATGCTTCGCGCAAAAGCCACGCCGAGCTCGATAACAGCGCGGAACTCGACACGGGAAATCCCGTTGAATTGGGCGGGCAATATGGCAGGCTTTTGGACAAATTGCCAAATCTGAAAGTTCTCGGCGGTTGTTGCGGCACGGATTTTCGTCATATCGAGGCAATCTGCCGGACGCTCGTCGGTCAAAAATCCTTGGTTTGACCGGCGAGCGGGGAGAAAAGTCCGACCTTTTACTTCTCGCTTTTCACCGGCTTGTTCCGTCATTTATTTGGAAACCGCTGCAAATCATCAAGTTTTTCAAATCGTGTCCTGTTTGCCGAGCCGTTTTCGTCTTTTTAACCGGGGGCGCCAAACGCTTTCTGGAATTTATATATAAAGGAGTAATTATTATGAAAAAAATCGGACTAATAACAAAATTTTTGGCAGTTTTTCTGCTTTTGGCGGCAAGCGTCGCGGCGGGCGATCTGCGGAACGAGGACGCCAAACGCTACGAGGTCAGGGTTCACGAAACCTCGACGACGCGCAACACTTCGATTGACGGCAATTCGAGCGTCTTGAGCATTTGCAGCAGTTGCGAGATCGAGGTCGTCGGCATCGGCAGGATCAAGATTTCGGGTTCGGAACGCGCCGTCATTAAAAACGGCAAGCTGTTCAAACAATGAGCGATAAAAGGAGGTGAAAGATTATGTTGTTAGAAACTTTAGTGAATAAACGCGCGTTGCGAAACGGGACGGCGAACTTTATCAAAAACGCCGGAACATCGGGCAGAAGACAGATCGTCGATGTTCTGACACTGGCGTTTGCGACCGACCCGGCGGCGCGCTGGATGTATCCGAATTCGCAGCAGTATCTCGAATATTTCCCGAATTTTATCCGTCTGTTCGGCGGCAAGGCGTTTAAATCGGAAACCGCCTTTTACATCAACAGTTTTTCGGCGGCGTCCTTGTGGTTGGCGCCGGATGTCAGTCCCGACGAGGACGCGCTCGTCGCGCTGTTTCAAAATACGGTTTCGAAAGACATTCAGGACGATCTTTTCGCGGTTTTCGAACAGATGAGCGCGTTTCATCCCGAAGAACCGCATTGGTATCTGCCGCTGATCGGCGTTGACCCGACCGAGCAGAACAAAGGTTACGGTTCGATGTTGATGCAGCACGCGTTGGCGATTTGCGACCGCGAGGGCAAACCGGCTTATTTGGAATCTTCAAACCCGCGCAATATCACGCTTTATCAGCGGCACGGGTTTGAAGTTATCGGGACGATTCAAGCCGGTTCGTCGCCGCCGCTTTTCCCGATGCGGCGCGAACCGCGTGTCAAAGGTTAGTTGATTTTTATCAGGTTTTCGGAAATGCGCGGGTCGTTCAAGATCAAAGCCGCCGCCGCGCCCGAAAAATTGCAGAAACTCGTCGAGCTTGCCCAAAAGCGTTCGGGCGTTTTCGATATGTTCAGCAACGGTGTGCCGATCGCGGTTAATTTGAAATCGTAAACCCGTCAACCGGCAAAAGGCGGACGCCGCGAATTAATAC
>CADEFG010000025.1:0-14245 GCA_902826505.1 uncultured Acidobacteriota bacterium | reverse complement strand
AAACGTAAAACAATAAAAAGAGAAAAGGTGAAAGCCGTGATGAAAAAAAAAAAAACACACAAAACAAATGAATCTATTTCGTGGTATCTGGTGTTAATTCGCGGCTTTCGCTTTTTTAAGTTAAGGGTAGTTGGACGATGAAAGTGCTTCCTTTGTTTTCGCCCTTGCTGTCTGCCGTGATTTTTCCGCCGTGTTTTTCGATGATCGATTTGACGATAAAAAGTCCCAGACCGGTTCCTTTTTTTTCCTGCGTCGAAAGATTTGAAACGCGGTAAAAGCGTTTAAAAATACGTTTCAACTCGTTCGATTCAAGCCCGATGCCGTTGTCTTTGATAAAGATCTGGGCTTTTTTATCGCCCGAATTTTTTACGCGGACGGAAATTTTCGGCTCGTCCGACGAATATTTGACGGCGTTGTCGAGAAGGTTCGTGAAAACGCTTTGCAGTTCGGCGGCATCGCCGGAAATCTTTATCTCGTCGGCAGGTTCGACGAATTTTATCGCCGTTTCATCGAGTTTGTAGCGGGTTTGGACGATTTTTATCGATTCGCTTAAAAGTTTGCCGAGCGAGATTTCCGAGATATTCAGTTGCCGCTGTTTTTCGCGCGTCCGGCTCGCCTGTAAAACCTGTTCGACCGTCGTCAGCAGACGATTGTTGTCGGCAAGCATCACGTCGTAAAACTCGCGCCGTTTTTCCTCGGAAACCTCGCGCGTTTTTAAGGTTTCGAGATAGAGCTTGATCGAAGCGATCGGCGTTTTCAGCTCGTGCGTGACGGCATTTAGAAAAGCGTCGTGCTGTTCGTTGCGGCGAATTTCGCGCACCAGAAAGATCGTGTTCAAAACCAAACCCGTGATGATCAGCGCGAAAAAAATGATGCCGAACACAAGCAGCGCGACTTCGCGCAAGTTGAGCAGAATCCAGCCGACATTGAGCGCGACCGCGAGCGCGATCAGACAGATTCCCAAAACCAGAAAGAAAATTGTGCTTTTGCGGCGCCGCATAATCTAAATAGTAAATCGTGAATCGTAAATCGCCAATCGAAATTTTGTATTTCGACCTGCAATTTACGATTCACGATTTGCTATTTACGAAATTTAAGCCGCTTTTTGCCAGGATTCGACTTCGTTTTGTTCGTCTTCGAGACGGAATGCGTAAACGTCTGTCGCCAAGCCGAGTTTTTGAAGCGTCCAGATCTGCATCCAGTTAACGTCAATTTCTCTCAACGTCAAACCGTGTTTCGCCGAGCGCGGATAAGTGTGATGATTATTGTGCCAGCCTTCGCCGAACGTGAGCGCGGCAATCAAACCGTTGTTGGTCGAAGTATCGCGTGATTCAAAACGGCGCGTTCCCCAGGTATGCGTCACCGAATTAACGAACCAGGTCGTGTGCCAGCCGAAAACGACGCGCAGACCGATCGCCCAAAAGATCATCGAAAAACCGCCGATCGCAAACAAGCCGACGCCGAGCAGAACCGAAGTCACCCAATAATATTTGTTCATAAACCGCTGAACCGGATCTTTCATCATGTCGGGCGTGTAGCGGTTCATCGAGGCTTCCGACTGATTTTGTCCTTCGCCCTTAAAAATCCAGCCCATATGCGCATGATATAAACCGCCCAAAGGCGAGTGCGGATCTTTGTCGGTTTCGGTGAACGCGTGATGCTTACGATGCGTCGTCACCCAATTGATCGCGCCCGATTGCAGGGCAAGTGTGCCGCACAGCGTGAGAATATATTCAACCCATTTCGGAGTCTTAAATCCGCGATGCGTCAACAACCGGTGATAACCGATGCCGACGCCGACGCTGTTGGCGAGCCACCAAAAAAGAACCGCGACGGCTAAGTTCTGCCAGCTGAAAGTGAAAAAAGCGGCGACCGCCATCGCGTGAAAGATCGTCACGCCGATGATCGTGTGCCATTGAATTTTTTGTGATTTTGCCTGATTGAATTCGACTACGTTCTGCATTAAAAACCTCTTTTAAGATTACAAAATAAACACCGTTGTGTGGCGTCAATTTCAATCGTAACAGGTTTTAACGAGTGCAATTGTAAGAGTTTTGTAATAGCTTTTGACCGACTTTTTTTAAGCTTTCCGAAAACAAAATATTGATCGAAAACCGGGCAACCGGATTTTATGTTTTTTTATGTTTTTTTAGTTAAATTAAAGATTTTTGAAGCTAAGTTTTTTATTATAAGATTGACCGAATTTTATTTTGTCTGATCTGACTGCCATGCTTGCTCCAAGCAAATTCTGTTAAAAATTTTTGATTTGAGGAGAAACTATGAGATCCAAAAATATTGCCGTTCGCGTCGTTGCCTTGATTTTACTGACGGTTTTGTTTAACGCCGCGCTTGTCCGCAGCGAAGCAAAATCTGAAAATAAAACACCGCTGACGGTTTATTCCAACACCGCCCCAATCACGATCAATACCGCGCCGCCGCCGACCGCGCCGACCGCTGCTTCGCTCTATCCTTCGCCGATCACCGTTTCGGGAATGACCGGAACGACAACACGCGTTGCCGTTTCGCTGCGCGGTTTGACGCACGGGCAAACAAACGACACGGATTTTTTACTGGTTAGCCCAACCGGCGGAAAGTTTGTCTTTTTATCCGATCCGACCGGCAATAATATATTCAACAACAATGATTCGGTTGTTTCGTTTTCCGACGATGCTCCAACCACACATTTTGCGGGAACTCCGCTTCTTCCCGGCAGTTATAAACCGATCAATTTTCAGGGCACCGGCGATACTTTTCCGGCACCGGCGCCTGCCGGACCGTATATTTTTCCCTCACAGGGTTCATTCTCTTCCGTTTTTAATGGTGCCGATCCGAACGGCGTCTGGTCGCTTTACGCGGTTGACGACACGCTCGGCGTCGCGGGAAGCATCAATTCGGGTTGGGAATTGACGATCACGACGAGCGGAGCGCCGCAAACTTTCAGTAATTCAGCCTATATCGGTTTGGATGACACCGTCGTTAGCGCCGCGCCGTTTGGTTCGACGATCAACGTGTCGGGCGTATCCGGCGTGATTTCAAACTTAAAGGTCATGTTAAACGGTCTGACTCATATTCAAACGCAGGATATTGATATTTTGCTGGTCAGCCCGAACGGCAGGGCATCGATTTTAATGTCCGATACCGGAACCGGGACATCTTCGGGCGTTAATCTGACTTTTGATGATACTGCCGCGACCACAATTCCTAATACAGTAATTCCTTCCGGAACCTACCGACCGACCAATAACGGTAATTCATCTGACGACAGTTTCCCGACACCCGCACCGTTTCGTCCTTATTTTGAATTTAACAATCAACTGAGTAATTTTAATAATTTCAGCCCGAACGGCGACTGGACGCTTTATGTGGTTGACGACCGGGCAAATGACGCGGGAACGATCGCGGGCGGCTGGAGCCTCGATATTACGACTTCGCCCGTTCAGCCGCCGCCGGTTGGCTGTGCTTTTCCGAGTTTGGTTCCGACGACTTCGGCGGTCGGCGGAAGTCCGACAAATCTGGCGGTCGGCGATTTTAACAACGACACAAAACAGGATCTAGCCGTGACGAATCAGGTTTCCGGCGATGTTTCGATTCTGCTCGGCAACGGATTGGGCGGATTTTTGCCGCAAACTTTGGTGACTGCGGGGACAAGTCCCTACGACGTCAAAGTCGGGCGGTTTAATGCCGACAGCAATGATGATCTGGTAGTTGCCAATTCAGGCTCGAATAATGTTTCGATCTTGCTTGGCAATGGAAACGGAACATTTTCCGCGCCGGTCAATTTTTCGGTCGGCGCAAATCCGATTTCGATCACGGTCGGCGATATTAACAATGACGGGAAACAGGATCTGGCGGCGGCGAACTTCGGCGGATTTTTTGCCGGAGCAGTTTCGATCTTGCTTGGCAACGGAAGCGGTGGATTCGGGTTTCCGACAAATTTGCGGACGCGAACGCAGCCGGCTTTTGTCAAGCTCGGAAATTTAAACGGCGACGGCAATTTGGATCTGGTCGTCGCGAATTTCGGTTCAAACAGCATTTCCACCTTTTTCGGAAGCGGCACCGGAACTTTCACGATAAGTCAAAATCTAAATGCCGGTTCGGGACCCGTTTCGGTCGACATCGGAAATTTTGACAGCAACAGTTTCACTGATCTTGTCGTTGCCGATTACAACGGTGATGATGTGAGGATTTTCTTCGGAACCGGCGGCGGTCTTTTCGATCTCGGATTTTCTTCGGGTTCGGTTGGCGCAAATCCGATTTCGGTGGTCGCGGCGGATATTCTGGGCGACGGCTCAAATAAACTTGCCGTAGCTTTAAGCGGTTCGGCGACGATCAGCGTTTCAACTCTGACGCTGTTTACAAATTTCCAACAATTTCTGACCGGCTCTAACCCGAATGCGATCGTCAAAGGCGATTTTAACGGCGACGGCAAAGTTGATCTGGCAACGGCTAATTTCGGGTCAAACGACGTGACCGTTTTGATCAATACCTGCATTGCCGCAAACGGCAACATCTTTGATTTCAACGGCGACCGCCGCACCGATTTTTCCGTCTTTCGCGCGCCGCTTTCGCAATGGTGGTTTTTCCCGCTCAATAACCAGATCATCTTTGCCCGCGATACGGATAAAATCGTCCCTGCCGATTATGACGGCGACCGCCAAACAGATTTAGCGGTCTTCAGACCGGAAAACGGTTTGTGGAATGTTGTCAAGAGCGATGGAGCAGGCAATTGGCTAGGAACAACTTATTTTCTGCAATTCGGTCTTGCGACCGACCTTCCCGTGCCGGCTGATTTTGACGGCGACGGAAAAGCCGATCTCGCGGTTTTTCGACCGGCGGACGGCACCTGGTATATCCGCCGCAGTTCCGACAATGCTTTGCAAGTTACGCAATTCGGAATGACCGGCGATAAACCCGTGCCGGCGGATTACGACGGTGACGGGAAAGCCGATCTCGCGGTTTTCCGTCCATCAACGAGCGTTTGGTATATTTGGCAATCGTCCGACGGGCAATTTGCCATTCAGCAATTCGGCATCAGCACCGATCTGCCGGTCGCGAACGATTACGACGGCGACAACAAAGCCGACATCGCTGTTTTCCGCGATGGTATTTGGTATGTTTCAAAGAGCTCCGACCAGAATGTGATCGTTCAGGGTTGGGGATTGCCGGGCGATATTCCGGTCGCGGGCGATTATGAAGGCGACGGACGTTTCGACTTCGCGGTTTTCCGTCCCGCAGACAGAACCTGGTATATTTTGCGAAGCTCGGATGGCGGAACGCAGGGTTTCCAATACGGAATAACGACCGACATACCGCTTCCGTCGGCTTACGTCAGGTAAAACAAACAAATGGAGCGGTTAATCAAAACTGCTCCTTACATTTTTAACAAATAGATGCTTCGATCGGCAAAATAATCTTGCGCGGAGTTTTATTGAGCGGCAATGTCGGGTTTGGTCTGGACATTGCCGCTCACTATTTGCTAACTTTGGCTGAATTTCAAAGGTTTCAAAATCAAAAGTTTAAGGAGCTTCTTTCAAAATGAAATGGAGAGAGTTTAATTTCGCCGTAAAAAAAATCGAATTCCGGATCATCCTGTTATCCGCAATTTTAGCTTTGACGTTTTCGTCTGTTTTAGCGCAGCAAAAATTGGTTTTAGTCGGCGGCGGCGACCGTTCGGCGGAAGCCGTCGCGCGTTTTGTCGAATGGGCGGGCAAGGAAAACGCGCGGATTTTGATAATCACCTGGGCGAGCGGCGTTCCCGAGGAAAGTTTTGAATCGCTTAGGGAAGATTTTAAAACCTTCCCGACCGTCTCTTTTGAAAACGCGCCGCTGGCTCCGCTCGATGGCGAAAAACGCGCGAAATTTTTGGACCAGTTAAAAAACGCGACCGGCGTATTTTTTTCGGGCGGCGACCAGAACCGGATCATGGAAGTTCTAAAGGACGCGCCGCTTTACAACGCGTTGCGCGAAAAATACGAGGCGGGCGCGGTTTTCGGCGGGACGAGTGCGGGAACCGCTTTGATGAGCACGCCGATGATGACCGGCGAAAACGATCTGACGGTCATCGACGGAAATAAAGTCGGCACGCGGCAGGGTTTGGGACTTCTCCCGAACGCGATTATCGACCAGCATTTTATCGTTCGCCAACGCGAAAACCGTCTGTTCGGTCTCGTTCTCCAAAATCCGAAAATGCTCGGCGTCGGAATCGACGAAGACACGGCGCTGCTCGTTAAAGACAACCGTTTCGGCGAAGTCGTCGGCGCGAGCTTCGTGATGTTCGTTGACGCTCGACAAAAAAAAGCGACATTCATGATTAATCTGGTCAAATCCGGCGAGCGGTTCGATCTCGTCAAGCGAAAAGTGATCTCCAAAAAATGAAGCGTAAAAATCTTAATTTTTCAGAAGTTTGTCGTATGTTTTTAGATAGATTTTTCCGGCAGCTTCGAGCGAAAAACGTTCGATAATTCGTTGGCGTCCGGCTTTGCCGAACGTTTCTCTTTTTTCGGGCGCAAGCAGTAATTCAAAAATTTTCTCGGCGAAGGCGTCGGCGTCGCCCGTCGGCGTTAAATATCCGGTTTCGCCTTCTTGAACAAGTATTTCCGGTCCGCCGCATCTGGTCGCAACGACGGGTAATTCGCAGGACATCGCCTCGGCGATCACGAGTCCGAAACCTTCTTCGTTCGAAGAAAGCAGAAACATCGAGGCTTGGCGGTAAAAATCGCGCAAGGCGTCGAGCGTGATGCCCGTGTGAATTTGTAATTTATCGGTGATCTCCAATTTTTCGGCAATCGCCATATCTTCGGCGGTCGGCGCGGTTTGACCGGCGAGCACGAGCGGCGGCGCGGCGGGAAATTTATCGAGCAGTTGGCGATACGCGCGAAAGAGCATCTGAACATTCTTGCGGCGATCGCCAAATCGCGCAACGCTCAGCAAATAGCCGTTTGGCTGATATTTTTGCGGCGTGAAAAAATCGACGTTCGTTCCCGGCGGCGCCATCACCGTCTTTTCGGGATAAAGTTTGCCGAGGTCTTTTTTCATCCAGTCATTTTCGACAAAAATCGCGTCGGCTTTCTGAAAGGCGGATCTTTCGAGCCGACGGTTGAGCTTATTCATCAAACGAATCCAAGTTTTTTTCGGCTGCGGCGTTTCATTTACGACCGATTCGCGTTCGACATCGGTCAAAGTCGCGACCTTTAAAGCAACTTTGCCCGGAAAGTTTCGCGCGGCGTGAAACCACATCGGCGTGCCGGCGACGACCTGAATCAAATCGAAACCGCTTAAAACCTGATCGAGAATTTTGCGCGGGCGATAACGGAAATATTCGATCTCGGTCAGGTTTGCGCCGATATGCCGGTAAGGATGTCTCTCAAATTCGTGTTCGCTGACGGTAATTCCTTTCCGCCACGTTTTCGGATCGAGTATCCGGACGCTGTTTTGATCGCGCATCGAAGTTGAGATTGAAACGAGCTGCGCCGAATAATTTTCGGATCTGTTGATTATTTCGTATAAAAATTTGGCGACGTTCGGCACTCCGCCCAACTGCGATAAATCTGCCACGACAATTGCGATTCGCTTTTTCTGCATTCTTTTCGGTTTAATTCAAGGGTAATCAGTTGCGTGTCATTTAAGGATAAAAGGTTTTTGCTCAATAAATTAGATTGTTTTTAGCCCAACTGCAATCTCAACAGTATCGCACATTTTCCCGGATAATCTGAGTGACGAAGTTAACAATCTTGACATAAAAGTAAGGATTTGAGATTCTATTTTTAAAAGGTATTTCGAAAATCGTTAAACCGAGCAAAAACAATGAAAATATCGGCACAGGAAGAATACGGATTGCGGTGTTTGGTGCAGCTTGCGACGCTGGCGGACGGCGAAAGTTTGACTTTGCCGCAAATTGCCGAGCGCGAAGGAATTTCACAGGCGAACGCCGGGAAATTGATGTGGCTTTTAAATAAAGCCGGATTCGTGCAGGCGATTCGCGGAACAAAAGGCGGTTATTCGCTGGCGCGTGAAGCCGGCGAAATTCATCTGAACGAAGTCATCAAGGTTTTGGACGAGGACGTTTTAAGCAAACATTGCGAAAGTTATACGGGCGTTTTGGATTCGTGCGTTCACAAAGGCGATTGCGGAATTCGTCCGGTGATCGTCGGACTTCACGAGATCGTCGAAAACGCGCTCTCGCAGATCACGCTCGCGCAGCTCGTCGGCTCGGAAAGCTCGGTTGACGCGACGTTTCACCAGATTCAGGGAATTCACCGGACGATCGAACCGCAAAGCGCCGGCAGTAATTAAATTCAGGATTAAAATATGTCAACAGCAGCAGAATTATTAACGAACAGGGAATATAAATACGGTTTTACGACCGATATCGAAACGGAAACGATCGCCAAAGGTTTGTCGGAAGACACGGTCAGGCTGATCTCCGCCAAGAAAAACGAACCCGAATGGCTTTTGGAATTTCGCCTCAAAGCTTATCGCCGCTGGCTCGAAATGACAAAGCCCGATAATTGGGCGAACTTTCAGTATCCGAACATTGATTTTCAAAACATCAGTTACTACAGCGCGCCGAAACAAAAAGCGAAAAAGCAGAGTTTGGATGAAGTCGATCCGGAACTCCTGAAAACCTTCGAAAAACTCGGAATTCCGCTGACCGAGCAGAAAATGCTCGCCAACGTCGCGGTTGACGCCGTGTTTGATTCGGTTTCGGTCGCGACGACCTATAAAGAAAAACTCAAAAAAGCCGGCGTCATTTTTTGCTCGTTCACCGAAGCGGTTGCCGATTATCCCGAACTGATCCAAAAATATCTCGGTTCGGTCGTGCCGGTTTCGGATAATTATTACGCGGCTTTGAACTCGGCGGTTTTTTCGGACGGTTCGTTCGTTTTTATCCCGCGAGGCGTGCGCTGCCCGATGGAACTTTCGACTTATTTCCGCATCAACACACAGGAATCGGGACAGTTCGAACGAACGCTGATTGTCGCCGAAGAAGGCGCTTATGTTGCCTATAACGAAGGTTGTCATCCGGCGGGCGAACAGGTTTTGACGGCGGAAGGCTGGCGCAATATCGAGGGCATCAAAGCCGGCGATAAAGTTTACGACCACAACGGCAAACTCCAAAAAGTTCGCGCCGCGATGGTTCGCAGGTTTAAAGGTGAAATGATTACGGTGCGTCCGATGTCGCGCTATAACAAATTTCGCCTCACGCCCGAACATCCGGTTTATGCAATCAAACGTGCAGACGTTTTGAAAGCTCGAAAACCGAGAAACGGTTGGCTGCCCGAAGTTGATACAAACAAATTATTGAAAGCCACGCCACAATTTATCAAAGCCGACGAACTGAAAAAAGGCGATTTTGTGCTTGTGCCGAAACTTCAAAGAAATGATTCACAAGCATTTAATAACGACGAACTAGAATTGCTCGGTTATTATCTGGCGGAAGGTTCGAGTTGCTACAACAAATTGAACAAGCAGCACGTAAATTCTTTCGCGTTCGGAATGCACGAAACGAAGTTGATCGAACGCACGAAAAATTTGATCGAAAAACTTTCGGGCAAAAATGCTTACGTCGTTGAAAACGAAGAAAGACACGGCACGAATGTTCAATTTTACTCGGAAGAAATGTCGAATTGGTTTGTGAAACATTGCGGAAAATACGCAACCGAAAAAACTTTGAGTCCCGAATTGATGAACATTTCACCAAACCAGACGAAAGTTTTTCTCGACGCGTATTTAGCGGGCGACGGCAATATTTGCGAGCGCGAAAATTCAACAATGGTCCGTTTTTGCACCGCTTCGGAAAAATTGGCGCGGCAAGTTCAAATGCTTTTGAATAAACTCGATATTCAAGCGTGGATTGAAGTTCGGACGGGCGGCGAATCCAAATTTTCAAACCGGCAGTCCGAACGAATTATCAATCGACAGCCGCTTTATCAAGTCGGTTACACGGAAAATAAAAAATGGGATATGGTGCGCGAAACCGAAACGCACTTTATCGTTCCCGTTCGCGAAGTTACGCGTGAAAGATTCGACGATTTAGTTTTCAATATTGACGTTGCCGAAACGCACAGTTATCTGGTCAAAGGTTTCGCGGTTCACAACTGCACAGCCCCGCAGTTCGATACGAATCAGCTTCACGCGGCGGTTGTCGAACTCGTCGCGCTCGACGATGCCGAGATCAAATATTCGACCGTCCAGAATTGGTATGCGGGCGATGAAAACGGGAAAGGCGGAATTTATAATTTCGTCACGAAACGCGGCGCGGCACGCGGGCGCAATTCAAAAATTTCGTGGACGCAAGTTGAAACCGGCTCGGCGATCACGTGGAAATATCCGAGTGTGATTTTGCAGGGCGACAATTCGATCGGCGAATTTTATTCGGTCGCGCTGACGAACAACGCGCAGATCGCCGACACCGGAACGAAGATGATCCATATCGGCAAAAACACGAAATCAACGATCATTTCGAAAGGAATCTCGGCGGGAAAATCGAACAATTCGTATCGCGGATTGGTCAAAATTATGCCGAAAGCCGACGGCGCGCGAAATTATACGCAGTGCGATTCGATGCTCATCGGCGGAAAATCCGAAGCGAACACTTTCCCGTATATCGAGGTCATGAACAATACTGCCCGCGTCGAACACGAAGCGACGACTTCGAAGATCAGCGAAGAACAATTGTTTTATCTCCAACAACGCGGAATCTCGCAGGAAGACGCGGTTTCATTAATTATCAACGGTTTCTGCAAAGAAGTTTTCCGCGAACTCCCGATGGAATACGCCGTCGAAGCGACGAAACTTTTGGGCTTGAAATTAGAAGGAAGCGTTGGTTAGGAAGTATGGAATTCGATGAAATACTAATTAGCGGGAACGAAAATGATCTCAACGAATACATGTGGGATTATGACAAAAATATCGTCGTAGATTGGCGAGGTGAAGATGACGAAATTGTTAGAGGAGTGGCAGAAAAAATAAATGATCCTTCGTTATTCGCTGAATACACCGATGATGAGTTGAAAATTTATTTCAGAGACAATGAGTATATTTTGCCGTATTCTTTATTTTCAGATTCAGGAAAGGCACGTTATGTAACTATCAACAAGGTTAGAGAATTGATTAAAGATAATTACGAAATCAGAGTGTGGAAAGAATCAACTTTGTATGATACGCATTCTTTTTATGTCCAAAAAAATGACTGGTGGAAATTTATGGACGAAAAGTTCTCCGACCGAATCAATCAACTTTTTATAAAAATAGATGAAAATACAGAATTTGAGTAGCCAATGAATTTAGCAACAGCCGAAAAAGAAAAAATCGTCGAGATTTGCGAGCGCAATGATATTTCGTATTGTGCTTTGTTCGGTTCGTTTGCGCGCGGTGAAGCTAACAGGCAAAGCGATATTGATTTGCTGATTCGTTTTGCCAAGCCGAAAAGTTTGCTCGGACATATCGGCATAACGCATCAGTTTGAAGATGTTTTTGGAAAGGAAGTTGATTTGATAACGGAAAAAGAACTCAGTCCGCATATTCGGGAAAATGTTTTGCGTGATTTGACGGTGATTTATGGCGAATGAAGATTTGTATTTGAAAAACATTATCGAATCAATCGGCAAGATCGAGCGTTACATTGATGGATTCGACGAGCAGAAATTTCAAGCAGACGGGAAAACGCAGGATGCCGTGATTCGTCAATTGGAAATTGTCGGCGAAGCCGCGAGACTTTTGCCGGATGAAATAAAAACGGCAAATTCGCAAGTTCCGTGGCGCGATATTTCGGGAATGAGAAATCATCTGATTCATCGCTATTTCAAAGTTGATATCGAAGAAGTTTGGCGGACGGCAAAAACGATTTAGAGCCTTTGAAACAAGAAGTTGAAAAGATTCTGGAGAACTTGAATTGAAGAAAATACAACCGGAAAATATTCCAACGCCGAAAGGTCATTATTCGTCAGCCGTTGAGCATAACGGCTTGATTTTTGTGTCGGGACAATTGCCGTGGAATCACGCGACGGGCGAGATCGAAACGGGCGAGATCGAAAAGCAAACCGAACTCGCGCTCAGAAATGTCGAAAACATTCTGCTTGCGGCGGGCTCAGATTTGGATCACGTTTTGCAGTTTACGATCTATGTTTCCGAAATGGACGATTGGGACAAGGTAAACGCGGTTTATAAAAGCATTTTGGGCGAACACAAACCGGCGCGGGCGATCGTTCCGGTGAAAACTCTGCATTTCGACACAAAGATCGAGATTCAGGCGATCGCGGCGGTGAAAGAAAATTAGCCACAGAGAACACAGAGAACACGGAGAAATAATTAATAAAACTCTGAGAACTCTGTGCGCTCTGCGGCAAAAAAGTAAATATGAATTTGACGATTTTTCAGGTAGATGCTTTTACGAGCGAAGTTTTTAAGGGAAATCCGGCGGCGATTTGTCCGCTCGATAGTTGGCTTGATGACGGATTGTTGCAAAGAATCGCGCTTGAAAATAACTTGAGCGAAACGGCGTTTTTCGTGCGTAAAGATGATGTTTACGAAATTCGCTGGTTTACGCCGACGTTTGAAATCGATCTTTGCGGACACGCAACGCTTGCATCAGCGTTCGTGATCTTTGAGGTTTTGAAATTGGAAACCGAAAAAGTGAAATTTCATTCACACAAAAGCGGCGAACTTCTGGTTGAGAAAAACGGCGACCGTTTAACTTTGGATTTTCCGTCGCGTCCGGTTTCCGCCGCCGCTGCGCCCGAAGGTTTGATCGAAGCGCTCGGCAAAGCGCCGAAGGAAATCTTAAAAGCGCGCGATTATTTTCTGGTTTACGAAAACGAGCAGGAAATTTTAGATATTGCGCCGAATTTTTCCAAGCTGCTCGAAATCGACGCGCACGGTTTTATCGTTACGGCGAAAGGCGAAAATTCTGATTTTGTTTCCCGATTTTTCGCGCCCGAAGTCGGAATTTTTGAAGATCCCGTAACGGGGTCGGCGCATTGCAATCTGATTCCGTTCTGGTCTGCAAAGTTGGGTAAAACCGAGATGTTTGCCAGACAAATATCGCAACGCGGCGGCGAATTGTTTTGCGAGCTGCGCGGCGACCGTGTGAAAATCGGCGGCAATGCGGTTTTGTATCTAAAAGGTGAGATTTTTGTTTGATCGCTTTGGAGATTAAAAAATGAATCTGCAAAAAGTAAATTTGATCTTGGCTCTGATCGCGGTTAGTTTTATTTTTTCTTCCGCCGTTGATTTAACGGCTCAAACTAAATCTAAAAATCCGCTGCACCAGCTCAGAATTTACGAAATTCCAAAAGAAAACCGGCAGGTTTTTAATGAACGGTTTAGAGACCACGCGATCAGAATAATGAAAAAATACGGATTCAGGATCGCTGCGATCTGGGAATCCGAAACCGGGCAGAAAGTTGAGTTTGTTTATCTTTTAGAGTGGAAAGACAAACAAACCATGGAAGAAAGCTGGAGAAAATTTTTGGCAGACGAAGAATGGAAAGAGATCAAGAAAAAGAGCAGTGAAAAATACGGCACTTTTGTCAATGAAATACAGGAAAAAACACTGGTTTTAACGGACTTTTCGCCGCAGAGAAACCTTATAAAAAACTAAGCATGAAAGTTTCGATAATAATATTTGATAAATTTACGGATTTAGATTTGTGGTTGATGTGGGATTTGCTCAACCGCGTTCGCGTTGACGGTTGGGAAGTCAGGATTTTGGGCGAAAAGGACGCGCACGTTTCGGCGACAAATATCGAGGTCAAAACTTCGGGTAAAATCGAGGAAGCAAACGACGCGGATGCGGTTTTATTTGTCAGCGGTCAAGGCACGCGCGACCGAATCATTGATGAAAACTGGCTCGCGAAATTTAACTTAAACGCCGAAAAACAACTGATCGGCTCGATCTGTTCGGGAAGTTTGATTCTGGCGCGGCTCGGATTACTCGAAGGCAAAACGGCGACGACTTATCCGACCGCCAAAACGGCTTTGGAAAGTTTTGGTGTCGAGGTCATCGAAAAACCGTTTGTCGCGCACGGACGAATCGCGACCGCCGGCGGTTGTCTGGCACAACAGTATTTGATCGGTTGGGTGATCGAAAATCTGGCTGATAAAGATTGGCGAGAGCTGGTTTTAAAATCGATCCAGCCAGTCGGCGAAGGTTTGTTTTTCTCGGACGCGAAAGATTTGAAAAAATTTTACGCGCCGCTCGCAAAAGCTGTTTAGATGTTTGAAGAAATAAAAAAGGAACTCGCGC
>CADEFG010000024.1 GCA_902826505.1 uncultured Acidobacteriota bacterium | reverse complement strand
GACGTGCGAAATACCGCGTCGGCGAAAACCATCGAGAAATGTGGCGGGGTTTTAGAGAAAGAGGTGATTGGTTTAGACACAGAAACACTGATTTCTCATTATTGGATTGAATTATCGTAAAAACAACCTTTATCGGAACGCCGTTATCTTGACGGCAAGGAACGCAGTGCGCTCAAATAAACGTTTGTACATTAAAGTTTTTTACGTCGTTAACACGACGTTTGCCGTCAAGATGACGGCGTTCCTTTATTATGAAAATTTTTCACGGAACAGACAATGCCGGGATTTTGCGCGGAACGGCTTTAACTCTGGGCGTCTTTGACGGTTTGCATCTCGGACATCAGCGCATTATGCAAACGGTCGTCGAAAGCGCGAAGATCAACCGCGCGGTGCCGACCGTGATCACGTTTGACCCGCATCCGCGTGCCGTTTTGCATCCCGAAAACGCGCCGCCCTTGCTGCAAACTCTGGATCAACGGCTCGCGAATTTCGAAGTTTTGGGAATTGAGCAAACCATCGTGATCCGTTTTGACAAGGATTTCGCTTCGATCAATGCCGAAACTTTTCTGCGCGACATCATTTTCGAACGGCTGCAGGCGCGCGAAGTTTTTCTCGGCAAAGGTTTCGCGTTCGGCAAAAATCGCGGCGGAAATATCGAACTGCTCAGAAGAATGAGTATGGAACTCGGATTCTTTGCCGACGAAGTCGCCGAAGTTCGCCTGCGCGGACAGCGGATTTCGTCGTCGAAGATCAGAAAATTACTCGCCGAAGGCAAGGTCAATCTCGCGCGAAGAATGCTCGGTCGCCCGTACGGCGTCGAAGGACAGATCATTCACGGTTTCGAGCGCGGGCGGACGATCGGTTTTCCGACCGCCAATCTTCAGCCAAACAACCGCGTCATTCCGCGTTTCGGCGTTTATGCGACGGCAACGCTGATCGACGGAAAATGGCGGCGCAGCATCACGAATGTCGGTGTGCGCCCGACGTTTGAAAACGACCAGAATCCGTCGATCGAATCGTACGTTTTCGATTTCGACGGCGATCTTTACGGCGACGTGCTGCGCGTTCGTTTCCTGCACCGGTTGCGCGACGAGCGAAAATTCAGCGGAATCGATGAATTAAGAGCGCAAATCGAACGCGACACGCGCCGCGCGCTCAACTATTTCTCGCACGAAGGCGTTAAGAATATGCTGGAGATTGTTTGAAACGCAAAGTTTGTGAACTTTTTTGCAAACCGTATCGTTTTTTGTGATTCTAAGATTGGTTATGCAAAAGGATTTCGGAATGGAAGAAAATAAAAGTTTGGCGCTAAAAGAAAAAATGATCGAGCCTTTGCCCGAAAACAGCAACGGCAATCACGCGCTGCTGCCGACGAAAAGTTTGCCGGTTGCAAAGCAGATTTCCAACGAACAACTGATCGCCGAAGAAAAAGCGCTGATCGAAAAAGAAACCGAGGTCGAGAAAAATTACGAAGGTTTTCGCGGCTACCTGCGGCTTTTTCACGTTTCGAAAGTGATCGGAATGCTCGCGCTCTATCTTTATCTCGACCAGTACGAAATGCATCACGCGCAGCACCTCAAACAATCCGAGGCGCGGCTCGAAATTGCGCGAAAACTCACGTGGCTCGCCGTTCTCGGCGAAAAATTCCATAAAGTCAATCTTTGGTTTTTTCATCGATTCGTTTTAATTTTGCATTGGTTTTTTCTCGGCAGCGAAGCGAACAAAGAACTCAATCACGAAAAACAGGCTGTCTGGCTCAAAGAAAATTTAATAAATCTGGGTCCGACCTTTATCAAGATCGGGCAATCTCTCGGAACGCGCGCCGATCTTTTGCCCTTGCCGTTTGTCAAAGCCTTGGGCGAATTGCAGGACAGCGTTCCGTCGTTTCCGAATTCGATCGCCTTTGCGCGGATCGAAAAAGAACTCGGGCGCAAGATCAACGAAGTTTACCAGGAATTCGACATCGAGCCGGTCGCGGCGGCGTCACTCGGACAGGTTTACCGCGCCAAACTCTTTACGGGCGAAGAAGTTGCCGTCAAAGTTCAGCGCCCGAACCTTGCCGGAATTATCAAAGGCGACATCGAAATTTTGCGGAAAGTGACGAAATTTGCCGAACGCTTTCCTTCTTTGAATGAAAACGCCGATTGGGCGGGAATGCTTCGCGAGTTTGATGAAACGATTCACGAGGAAATGGATTACGCGGCGGAAGGCAAAAACGCCGAACGCTTTCACGCGAGCTTCAAAGACTGGTCGAATGTCCACGTACCGAAGATCTACTGGAACGCGACGACCTCGCAGGTCATTACGATGGAGTTTATTCACGGCACGAAAGTAACGGCGCTCGAAGAACTCGCGGCGCGCAACGTTTCGCCCGAAAAGGTCAATCGTCTGCTCATAAAAACTTATCTCAAACAGCTGCTCGAAGACGGATTTTTCCACGCCGATCCGCATCCGGGCAATCTGCTCGTGATGCCCGACGGAAGATTAGCGTTTTTCGATTTCGGCATGGTCGGGCGCATCACGCCGAAATTGCAGGCGAAAATGATCGACGCCTTTTTCCACGTGGTCGCGAAAGACCCGGCGGGAATCGCGCAGGATTTGATCGATCTCGATTTCTTAAAACCCGGCGCCGACGAAACGAAGATCAAGGAAGTTGTCATCAAGATGTTCGCGCTGCATCTCGATCTGAAATTAAAGGACGTTAAATTCAAGGAGCTGACCTACGATCTGGCGGACGTGATGTATGATTACCCGTTTCGTCTGCCGTCGAATTTTACCTATATTATGCGCGCGCTGATGACGCTCGAAGGCATCGGTATCATCACCGACCCGGAATTCAATTTCTTTGAAACCGCGAAACCTTACGCCAAAGAATTTATGCTCAAACGCGAAGGCAAGGATTTGCGGAAACTGCTGACCGATAAACTCTTGGGACGGGACACGCCCGACGGCAAAATTGATCTCGACCGAACCTGGAAGCTCGCGAAAATGGCGTTTAAGACGGTTTTCAATACCGGAAATAAATAGATAGAAACTTTTTCAAAAGTGGTGTAAATTATTAAAGATATGAACAACTCCGACGAAACACTGAAAAAAACGCAAAAAAATGATGCGGTTCTGCAAGCCATTGCGGAATTGTCAAAAACAGTCGGCGAACTTTCTAATAACCCTAACAACATTTACAATAAGTTCGATAAATTGGAAGATAAGTTCGATAAATTGGAAGATAAGTTCGATAAATTGGAGAGCTTTGTTACTGTTCAATTCGACGCGGTGCAGGAAGGAATCGCATATAACAGCGCAAAGTTTGACCGTTTAGAAGCAAAATTTTACGAAGCCCGTTCCGATATTTCCAATCTACGAGCCGATATCAAAGAACTGACTCAAGTCGTACGTAAAAAAGAATTGGTTTAAGGCGAAGAAATTCACTTCTGCCTGAACCTAAAACCAGCGAAAATGTCGTATAAAACGGGTCTTCGATTATGGCGATATTGAAGTGAGGCTTTTTCAAACAGTAATTGACGGCTTTATTTTCGGACTTGTTTCGAACGAAGAATCTGAATCAATTGATTTACAACCAAGTTCAACAATCTCGTTTCAAGAGCCTTGGAACGGAGAATATTACACTTAACAAATAAAACTGAGATTTAAGACGGTTTTCAATACAAACAAATAAGTTTATAATTCATAAAATTTGCGGCTATGAAGATTCTTCCTTCTAAGTTCGAATCTGGTAAGTAGAGTTTTCAATTTCCGCAAATCGTTTGGCTATGGCGATGCTTCCTTCTAAAAACACTGTTAATGTCTAGCGTCGCCAATTTCCAAACGATTTTGATTTTATGAACAACTCAATCTACATCCGCCGTAAAAATAAGGTTTTCGCCGAACAAGGCGCGGACAATCTGCCCGAAAATTATATTGCCGCGATTCTCAAAAATATCGAATCGCTCGGCTATACTTTCAGCGAAAATTTAATTGCCCGTCTGCAAACTTTATCGCTTGGCGAGTTGACGGATTTTTATCACGAGACGATCAAAAACTTGCGCGAAACGGTCGGCGCAAACCGCGAATTTAAGCCGATGTATCCGAATTTCCCACAACAGGTTTTGGATCTCACCGAAGCGCGGCTTTACATCAACGCGATCATTCATTACATCACGAACCGGCTGCCGCAGTTTGAGAAAAAAGAACGGATTCCGCTGCTCGATGACGTCAATCTCAAAATTATCGATCTCGGAACGATCGCGGATTTCGAAAGCATTTTTACACGTCTTGCCGCTTCGAACACATCGCTTTCGGCAACCGATAAAACCGATCTCAAATGGTTTGTCGAAAATTACCGCGATGATATTTTTCGACTGATGCCCGAAGAAATTCCGCAAAAGGAAAATATCGCATTTATCGGCGGTTTGCTGATTTTAAATACCGAAAACGCGGAAAAATTTTTGCAAGCAAAGATCAAAACGGCGACCGATATTCTGCGGCTGGCGGTGGCGATGAGCGAAGGCGACGTTTCGCTTGCCAAAGCGACGAAACTGCGCACGTTCAAGCGATTCGAACGCCGCATTTTTCTTGCGCTTTTGGAAAATTGCGGAAATATTACGGAAGATATGCGGCGCTGGAAAAAGCGTTGGATCCGGCTCGGCGAAAAGCTTCACGCGGGCGAATATGCCGCCAAATTTCCGCGCTCGTTTGAAGCCTTTGACATAATTCGCAACAACAAACCTTTTGAAACTTTTAACGCGCAGATCGAACACGCTTTGACGGCGCAGGACGCGGAAAAAGTGATCGAATTGCTTGACGCCCGCGCCGGCGATTTTGCGCGGCGGCTCGATCATCTTTTGCGGATCAATGAAGCAAAACAGCCGGAAGTTTTGGAAAAATTCGCCGTCCGCGCCGGGCAGATTTCGACGCCTGTTTTATTGCAGGTCAAGACGCATTTCGAGCATCGCAACGCGCAAAATCAGCTTCGCACTTTTTTCCCCAAAGGCGATGTTGCCAAAGTTTTCGCAACCGAAAACAAACTGCCTTTTTTGAATCAGGAAGTTTGCGTCGCGGCTGCGAAAATCTGTAAAAATACTTTGATCGAAAGATTTTCACGCCTTGCGCCGTTGGGCAAATGTTTTTTGGACGAAAAACTGAAAAATTATCTCGTGCCGTTTTCGCAGCGTTCGGCGAGTAAAGCGTTGCGGACGATCGTGCGCGGAAGCCGGATTAATTTGCCCGAAGCCAATGTGATTCGCTTTTTTCTGTGGTGGAAAAACGGCAGAGATCGCACCGATATTGATCTCTCGGCAGCGCTGTATGATGAAAATCTGAATTATAAAGACATCGTTTCCTATTACAATCTGACAAATTACGGCGGGCATCACAGCGGCGATATTGTCGATGCACCCGACGGCGCGGCGGAATTTATCGACATCAATATTGCGAAAACCGTCGAGATGGGAATTCGCTATGTCGTAATGTCTTTGAACAGTTATACCGAACAGCCGTATTGCGATCTGCCCGAATGTTTTGCCGGCTGGATGCCCAGAACGTACGCCGATTCGGGCGAGATCTTCGAACCGAAAACCGTTGAAAACCGCATCGATCTGGCTTCCGACACGCAAATTTGTATTCCGTTGATCATTGATCTGATTAGCCGCGAAGTCGTCTGGACGGATATTGCCTTGAAAAAAGCGCCGCTTTGGAATAATGTTCATCAAAACCTGCGCGGCGTGTCGTTGATGGTAAAGGCTTTGACGACGCTGACGAAAACAAGTCTGCACGAGCTTTTTGCGCTGCACATCGAAGCGCGCGGTGAAATTGGAATATCGCCTGAAACCGCCGACACGATTTTTTCGGTTGAAAAAGGCATCACGCCGTTTGATATTGAAACGATCGCCTCGGAGTTTATGTAAAATTATGAAATCAGCCGTTTCGTTTTTAACTCTTTTATTACTTTCGGCAACGCTTTGTTTTTCGCAATCTAAAATGACCAACAAAACCAAAATCACGCATATCAAGAACGATTTTTCCGTTCAAGAACTCGAAAATAAAGCCTGGGATAAAGCCAAAAATATTACGATTGATAAATATTGGTCGGGCGAAAATGCGCCGACGGGCAGACAGTTTAAGACACGACTTTTGTGGTCGGACACTGCCGTTTACGTGCGTTTTGAAGCGAATCAGAGCGAACCTTTAATTGTCAGCGAAAAGGCGAATCTGACGAGCAAAACGCGCGGGCTTTGGGATCGCGACGTCTGCGAGATTTTTCTCGCGCCGAATCGCGCAGAGCCGCGTAAATATTTCGAGTTCGAGATCGCCCCGAACGGCGAATGGATCGATCTCGGAATTCATCAAATGCCCGATAAACGCGAAACCGATTGGGATTATGCGTCGGGAATGCAGTCGAAATCCTTGATCGGAAAAGATAAGATTTGGATGGCGATCAAGGTTGAATGGAAAGCGTTCGGCACGACTCCGAAAGCAGGCGATGTCTGGCTCGGAAATATTTTTCGCTGCATCGGAAAAGATCCGACGCGCGGATATCTCGCGTGGTCGCCGACTTTGACCAAAGAAGCGAGCTTTCACGTTCCCGAAAAATTCGGCGAGTTTGAATTCGTTAAATGATTTTAGAAACTATTTTTGCCTTCGCAACACACGAAAGAAACGAAAAAAGAAAAAATATTTTGTTTTCGTGAATTTCGTGTGTTGCGAAGGCAAAATCTTCCAAACTATTTCTCAGCGGTCGGCGGAAATCATAATGTTTTCATTCGAGAGAAACACATTTGATTTAGCAAGTTTGCGCCGTAATTTGCGTTCCTGTTTGCCGCGATACATTTCTTCGTCCGCCGCTTTGATGGCTTGCTCCATATCGGAAATATCGGAAAAATCCTTGAAGCCGAAAGAAACACGAATCGTCAAAGGTTTTTCCGCGCCTTCGAGGTGAATGTCGGTTAATATTCGCTCGATATTATCCATCCGCTGACGTGCCTTTTCCGCGTTCAAACTGATCATTATGACGAAGAATTCGTCGCCGCCCCAGCGATAAATCAAGTCTTCAGCCCGCATCAACTGGCGGATTGCGTTGGCAACAGTGCGAATCGCCAGATCACCGACGGCATGCCCGAGCTGATCGTTGATCGGTTTCAAATCATCAATATCGAAGAATCCGACGCAGCCCGAAACCGCAGTTTTTTCCTCACCGCTTTTTCGTAAATAGCCGTAAAAAGCGTGCCGGTTAAAAGCTGTCGTCAGCGGGTCAATATGCGCGGTCTGCTCCAATTTTTCGTGCGCTTCCTGGAGCTTTGCATTGACTTTTTGAACTTCCTGAAGGACTTGTTCAAGCAAAATAATAATCATCCCAAATCCGAGCATCACTTCCAAAACGAGGTCAATGACCGGATTAAAAGCAAGATAACCTTCCGGCAACTGAAGTTTTATGTCGAATTTCAGAAGTATAAAAAGGACAAAGTAATGATAAAAATCGAGTGCCAAAAGCGCGAGCGCAACACGCATTACGCGCCAGCCAAAGGCTTTTTGTTTGAGCGATTTAAGTGTAAAAAATGCGACAGTAAAGAATGTTCCGAGTAAAAGCGCGTGAAGATTGAAAATGAAATTAAAATCACTGGCTAAAAACGGCAGACAAAAAGCCAGCGGAATAAAGGGCAGAATCAGTAATTTTCTTTGCAAGTTAAATTTGTAATCTTCGGAAAGCGCGTGACACCCGAAGATCAACATTAAACCGAAACAATATTCACCGAGAAAATAAAGACAAAAAAGCGGTTTGGCAAGCGGCTCGTAAAGAAGGGCGAAGCTAAGGCAAAAAAGCGCGAAGGCAAGGCTTGTCCAGGCGATTGACCAATATGTTGAAGGGACGGTTTTTAATGAGCGGCGCAAAAATATCGAGAGCACCGCGATTAAAAAAACTCCTGTAAACTGTATGATTAAGCCAATCTTCGATTCCATAATTGGGATATTTAACTAAAAAAGAGGAACATTCAAAAATAGTAGTTCGGAAACAATTATATAAAGAGAATTATACTATTTTATTCTAATATATATTTAACTTATACGTCTATATAATTTAAATCTTTTTTAACAGATCGCGCAGTTCCGATTCATTCGGCAAGGATGTTCTGGCGCCGATGGCACGACACTTCAAAGCGGCGACGGCGTTTGCCATTCGCGCGCTATCTTCGACGCTCGCGCCCTTCAAAACGCCGTAGAGAAGCCCGACGCGAAACGAATCGCCCGCCCCGGTCGTGTCTTTGCAGCCGTTCGGAACCTCAAAACCGTCCGTGCGGATAAATTCGTTTTCGCACAACAGAAGCGAACCCGTTTCGCCTAAGGTCATGCCGACGACCGGACAGCCATAGCGCGTTTTGATCTCGCGCAGCGCCGCTTTTTTATCATTGATCCCAACCAATTTTTCGGGAAATTCGGCGCTTGAGACAAAAATATCGACGAGCGGCAAAACTTTCTCAATGCCGTCGAAAACATTATCGATGTCGATCGAAACGACCGCGCCGGATTCTTTGGCGGCGCGCGCCATCGCCAGACATGCGCGCGCATCGTGCGGCGTAAAATGCAGAATTTTCCCGCGCGCGGCAATTTCGGTCGGCGCATCTTTTGGCGAATAAGCCAGTTTTTCGTCGCGTTTCCAAATGACCGTTCGTTCGCCGCTTCGTTCGTCAATGACGATAAAGGCAATTTGCGTGCGGGCACCTTCGATCTGTTCGGCGCGGCTGATATCGACGCCTTCGTCGCGCAAGGTTTGCAGACCGAAATCGCCTTCCCGGTCGTTTCCGAAACGTCCGGCATATGCCGTGCGCGCGCCCAAACGCCGCAATCCGACGGTCGTCGTGGCAATCTCGCCGCCTGCCGCCTGAAAATAATCGGTCAATTCAATTTTCGAGTTATAAGCTGGAAATTGAGGCACGATGATCAAATAATCAACCGCGTTGGTGCCGAAACCGACGACATCAAATTCTTTGTTTTTAGATAATTTGAAAGGAAAATACATTTTTGGATTTATGGATTTGAAATTTGAAAAATCAATCAATAATATCTAATAGTTGATTGCTGAAAACAAATGAGCTTCGGCAATTTTTTTGCAAAAAGTTTGCTGGATTACAAACAAACAAGTTAGATTTGAGTATCATTTTGATTGTTTTGTTTGGTTTTTAGGCGAAACGCAGATAAGTTTATAAAAGAATTTTGGAGAAATAGAAAAATGCCGACAACAGTTTGCCCTGAATGTGATGAAGAAGTTTATGTAGATGCCGATTCCGAGCAAGGTGATGTTGTATCCTGCGATGAATGCGGTGCGGATTTGGAAGTCGTCGGGCTTGACCCGATTGAATTAGATGTTTATGAAGGCAGCAGTAGTTTTGACGACGACGACGATTCAGAGTATGACGCCGACCGATTTTAACACGTGCCGGTTAGCCGTTGGCAAAAAACGACAAATTGCCGCCGACTACTGTTTTAACTGATAACCGGTGCGATTTTGTCTGATTTTTAGATTTTGGGAAGTTTCGATCCGAATTTCGTGAAATTTTCCGTCTTTACGGTTTTCGGGCTTTGGATAGAATGCCAAAACATAAGACGACGTAATTTCTTCTTCCAGACTTTTAAATAACGGTTCAAAATTATTTTCGTTGACGTAAAAGGTTTTACCGCCGGTTTTTTCAACCAAACCGCTTGCTTCCAAAAGCGTCAGAAGCGGCTTTTTATTTCCCTGAAGTCGTGAAAAAGAAGGTAAAAGCACCGAATAAACGGTTGTTTCCGCGTCGTTTGCGCGTTCGATAACGGTTTTCGGCGAAACCGTATCGCCGACCGGAAATCCGTCCGTAATCAAAATCACGGCGCGTTTCGGCAGTTGATTTTTAATGGTCGGCGGCGATTTTTTCCGCAAAAGCCGAATCGCTTCGTCAACCGCGTCGTAAGCATGGGTTGAAAGACCGTCCTGATCGCGTAAAAGTTTTTCAAAAGTTTTTTCCAGTTTTTGCGGTTTATTCGTAAATGATTGAAGCGTTTTAACCTCCATTCCGAACGTCATCACCGCGAAATATGAGTTGTAATCGGCTAATCGTTTGACAAATTGTTGTAAGGCTGACTGCAGCTGGACAAGTTCGTCCGTTGTCATACTGCCCGAAACATCGAGCGCGAAAACGATCGAAAGCGGACGATTTTCATTTTGTTTGCGAATCGGTTCAAAAAAATCGATCTGCCGCTCAACACCATCTTCGAACAACTTGAAATTTTTTGCCTGAAGTCCGCGGACAGGTTTTCCGTCCTTGTCCGTCACCGCCACCTCAAAGGCGACAAGCTCAGTCTCGACGCGAATTACATCGTCCGAATCCTGAGCATCGGCGGAAAAAATGCCGCCGATGAGAATCGCACAGCAAAAAAGCAAATTAAAAAAAATGTGAAAAGGCGACTTTCCGCCGGTTTCACATTTCTGATTTTGGTTTATGAAATCTACAGCCATAATACGAATTTCAAAACTTTCTAATCTTTTTCTAAAGGCAAAACTATTGGCTCCGGTTTTAAAATATGTTGCTATTTACCGTTTATTTGATTTAGAATAAACGGGCAGGAAAATTAAATTTCCTTACATTCTCAAAACAAATTTTTATTCAAGCCAAACTGTTTTCTATTCTAACTCAAAATCTCCTGTAATTTAACCAGAAAATTGGTTCTGACAATTTTTGTTGATGTTTAAGTAAAATTTAGCATTTCAATCACTTAATTTTGATTAAAACAAATCGCTTAAAGCCTTGCTTTAATTTGTTGCAAAAGGATTCAAATTGACCGAAGTTTGTCATTTTGACAAATCAAAATGACCGAAAATCCACCAAACTTTTTGAGCGGCGAAGTTTTTTTTCAATAAATATCCAACTGTCTCATTTTTCACAGTTTGGCACGAAAAATGATATGTTTTTTTACTTCGCTTGCGACAGCGCTCAACGGCGAAAAGTCTCAAAATAGCCCGCGTGAATTCCCCAAAGTCAGCGGATTCTTTTGGGAAGAAACGAAAAATGGAAAAAAATAGCCTCTTCGGCGACAACCAAAAAACGAAGATTTTTTTAGGCATTTTATTTTGCCTGAGTCTTTTTGCGGTTGGATTTGGGGTTTTTCAGTTCAAAGATTTTTCCTTGCAGCAATTTTTGGTTTTGGGCATTGCCCTCGTCGTTTCCGTTTTTGCCAATCAGCACCAGATCAGGATTCCCAAAACGGCGGTCGATTTTTCGGCAAAGGAGATAATTGTTTTTTGGGGAATAATTTGGCTTGGCATTCCGGGCGGAGTTTTTCTGGCAATCAGCGCATCCTTTGCACAATTTAATTTGACGCAGAAGAACAGTGTGCAGCGGCGCTTCGGAGTTTTTGCAAATACTTGCGCCGCTTTTGCCGCCGCCGGTGTTTTTTATTCGGTTCTGAGTCATTTCGCCGACTTTCGTGCCGCATTTGTTGCGGAATCACGAAATGACTGGCAATGGTTGATAGTTGCCGCCGCCTTGATGATGGTCACGCATTATTTTTTGTCGGCGGTTTTAAATTCGATTTTTCTTTACCTGGAAGGCGAAAATTCGGTCGAAGAACTCTGGCGGACAAATTTTTCGCGGACGGCAATCGGATATGTTTTGTCAATAACCGCCGCGTTTTTGCTTCACTGTTTGTTTCTTGAATTCGGCTTGCCCTTCGGTTTGGTGATCTTGCCGATGGTCGTTGTCGGTCATTGGGCGCATCTGTTTCACATCAAAAGACTGGAACAAAAAACCAAAGAAATCGGCGAAGCGAGCCGTATTCATCTGGCAACCGTCGAGGTTTTGGCGACGGCGATCGATGCCCGCGATCAGGTCGGTGTCGGACATGTTCGTCGAACTCAAATTTATGCGGTCGGAATGGGCGAGCTTTTAGGATTGTCTGACGACGAGATTCACGCGCTGAACACGGGCGCATTGCTCCACGATATTGGAAAACTTGCCGTTCCCGACCATATTCTCAATAAACCCGGCAGACTGACGCCGGCTGAAATGGAAAAAACCAAGATTCACGCCTCGGTCGGCGCATCAATTCTCGAAAAGGTGAATTTTAATTATCCGGTGGTGCCGACCGTCAAATATCATCACGAATGTTGGGACGGAAGCGGTTATCCCGAAGGTTTGATCGGACAGGAAATTCCGCTGACCGCGCGGATCCTGGCGGTTGCCGATGCTTACGACACTTTACGCGGGGCGCGTCCTTACCGGGCGGCGGTTTCGCGCGAAGAAGCCCGAAAATTTATTATCAACGGTGCGGGCACGCAATTCGATCCGAAAATCGTCGATGTTTTTCTGCGAAATCTGAAAAAATTCGAAGCCGCCGTCGAGATCGAAAAACTTTCTTATAATCAGGAAGATCAAATGGCTGACGATTCGTTTGTCAATACGCGCGACAGCGAGTCGAAAAGCTATGTCGAGCAGATCAAGCGCGCCAACCGGGAAGTTTTCACGCTTTATGAACTGGCACGAATTTTTAGCTCGTCCTTAAATCTTGAAGATACATTTGCGCTTTTTTCGGAGAAAATCCGCGAGCTCGTGCCGTTTGACACCTGCATCATTTATCTTTCGAATGAAACCGGGAACGATGCGAAAGCAGTTTATACGGAGGGCAAAAACGCCGCCGCGCTTTTGAATCGATCGGTCAAACCGGGCGAAGGCGCGACCGGTTATGTTTTGAAGAAACGGCAGCCGGTCTGCAACGTCAATCCGGGACTCGATTTTTCGTTCTGTCAGCTCGAATTTGTTCAGGAATATTCGGCAATGGCATCGCTGCCGCTGATCGCCGACGAAAAATTGCTCGGCGCGGTTTCGCTTTATTCGTGCGTTTTGGAAAATTACGAGGACGAACATCTGCGGCTGCTCGAAACAGTTTCACGAATTGCTTCCGACGCGATTTCAAAATCGATTTATCACGCCGAAACCGAAACAAGGGCTTTGACCGACCCGATGACCGCGTTGCCGAACGCCCGCAGTTTGCAGATCCATTTCGAGAAAGAAGCGGCTCGCGCCGAACGCAACGGCAGCCGTTTTCAGGTTTTGATGCTCGATCTCGATGGTTTTAAGGCGGTTAACGACACCTACGGGCATAAAGCGGGCGATAAATTGCTCAGAGAGCTTTCAAAAGTGATGCGCGGGCAGCTTCGGGATTACGATTTTCTGGCGCGCTATGCGGGCGATGAATTTGTCGCAATCATTCCCGAAACCGATTCGATCTCGGTCGAGGAATTATGCCAGAGAATTGAAAAATCCGTCAACGATTTTGTTTTGCCGGTCGGTGACGGAAAATTTGCGCGGGTCGGGATCAGCATCGGCGCGGCTTCGTATGCGGGCGGCGGCGAAACTCTTGACCAGATCATCATTTCCGCCGACAAGGCAATGTATAATGTGAAGGCGCTTCGCAAACAACTGAAAGAACAGGATCTTGAAAAGTTGCAGCAACAAAAGCAACAGCTTTTGCAAAAAACTCCGGTCGCGCCGAAACCGATTGTGGTCAGACCGATCGAACCGACAGCTTTGAAAAACGAAGATATTATCGTCGAAGCCAATCCCGAAAGTTTTGTTGTCGAACTCGACGAAAGCCATATTATTTCATCAGCCATCAATTAAGGTTTAAAAGTGAAAAAGTGAAAAAGTTTGTTGTTAGAATTCAACGAAAACTTTTTCACTTTTAAATCTTTTCCCTTTAAAAAGCTTGTGAAAAGCGGAAGTGGAGTTGTTCTTTGCGAACCTGGAAGATCGCGTTTGGGGCGTTGTTGGGCTGCGGAATCAAAAAACGCGGCGGATTGAGCAGATAACCGTAATCGACGCCGAATTCGCCGCCGATCGGCGTTTTGAATCGAAACCCGAGACCGACTGTGTGCGTCCAGACAGCGCGCAGATTTTGCGCAACGACATCGTTCGAGGCGACTTCGGGCGGATTAAAAATATCCTTCACCCGCCGGAAAACATTGCCGCCGTCATAAAACGGCACGGCGCGAAAAGATTTTGTCAACGGAACGCGGGCTTCCAGATTGACGATCGCCAATGCATTGCCGCCGAACGGAACGGTGAACGGGTCTAAAGTAACGATTTCGCCGTTGCTGTTGCGGAAAGTTCCCTGCGGGACGATCACGACGCGCGGACCCGCCGATTCAAAATCGAAACCTCTCAAACTCGTCGAACCGCCCGCGAAAAATCTTTCGCTGATCGGCAAAATTCCTTCTAACCCTGGAAACTGCGACGACGAAAAACGATTGCCTTTGGCAAAAACATTTGCCAAACCGAGGATTGCACGTCCCGCAAAAGTCGTATTTTTCAAAAACGGCACGGTGTAAAAACGGTAATATGAAGCCTGAAATTTTTGAAAACCGATATTGGCACCGAGAAACGGCACGGAAACGTTATATTCCGCCGTCAGATATTCGCCTTTGGTCGGATCGCCCGCATTATAACGGCACGGGTCGCCGACCTCGCCTTTGGCGATAATTTCGAGCAGCGAATATTTAATAGTGCAGTTCTGGCGCGTATCGCGGACGAATGTCGCGCCAAATCCCGACGTCCGGATTCGCGCGTCGGGCAGAAGCAAATCTTTGATTAAAAGGCTTTCGACATTGAACAGCCGGACATCTTCAAATTTATACCGGACGAACAGAATACTTCGATTTTTGACGCTCACTGTGCGGCTTGTTTCCGCCGAAAGCGTCAGCCGGTTGATCGTCGGACTGCCGGTATCGTTGCCGAATTCATCGATCGGATTGCCGTCGGCGTCAATCCGCTGAACGATGCCGAAGGTTCCTTTATCAAAAACCGAACGGAAAAACCGTGTGACGGTCGAATCGCGCTGATATTGAGCGGTAAAGGTCAGCGGCGCAAATCGAACCGTGCCGTCCGCGTTTTTACCGTCGCGCAGAAATCGCGGGTTGATAAAATCGATCTGCGCAAGCTGCTGCAAACGGCTGATCCGGACGCGGGCACCGCCCTGCTGAAGATTTCCGAAAAGATTGTAATGACGAATATCGAAAAAACCGAACGCGCCGGCATCGGTTGATGCGCCGCCGCCGTAAGTCAGCAGGCGCGGGGCTTGTTCTTCGACGTTGATAATGACATCGGTCAAACGTCCGCTGGCATTTTCGCCAGCCGGTTCGGGTTTGATTTCGACGCGCTTAAAGGCATCGGTCGCGTAAAGATTTTGCTCGCTCGAAAAAATAACGGCGGCGCGCAGAAGTTCGCCGGCGCGCAAATTGACGGCTTTCAAAATCGCCTCGCGTTTGGTTTTATCATTGCCGTAAACCAAAACGCGATTGATGAAAACTTTTTTCCCTTCATTTTCGATGTTGTAAACGATTTTTATCCGGTCTTCCGTGTCGTCCGTGCCCGATTCGACAATGTCGTAATTGATTTTTGCATCGTAGAAACCTTGATTTGAATAATATTCCGCCAATTTCCGCTGTCCGTTGCGAATGCGCGCGCGCGAGTAATTTTGACCGATCAGATTCGGTAATTCGGTTTTTAAAGCCGCGTCGGAAAAAGCGTTATTGCCCGTAATATCAACATCGTCGATCCGCGTCGGTTTTCCTTCTTCGACAACAAACGTGATGATCAAATCCTCGCCGTTCGGCGAAACGCCCTGATTGACACGGACATTTGCGTTGCGGTAACCAAGTTCGCGCATCAGCGAACGGATCGTGTCAACATCCTCTTTGAGCAGTTCCGCGCTCGTATAACCGCGCCCGTAGCCGAGATAAGGAATTATTCCCAAAGCCGATGCTTCCTGCGATTCAAGGACGGTTCGGACTTCTTCGATCGGCAAAAGATTCGTGCCCTGAATGCGAATATCGACGAGCTTTAATTGACGGTTGAGGTCGGCGACGTATTTGACTTCAACCGTTCGATTGGTCAGATCCGCCCCGCTCAGCGCCGAACATAGAAGATTGGTGTCGTTGACCGTATAGCTGGCTTCGGCTTCGGTCAGCGCGGGCTGGATTGAACAAACCGGCGTCACGTCGGCGAAAAAATAGCCTTGTTCCTGAAAATGATTTTCCAGACGACGTTCGCCCTCGACAATCGCCGAATAATCGAGCGAACCTTCGCGTTTGATCGGCAGCAGTCTCGTTTGCGTGCCCTCGCCGACTTTTTCGTCTTTCGATTCGACCGTCACCTTAATGGTCGCGCCGACTTTGCCCGTCAGTTCGATATTGATCGTATTGGTTTCGGATTCAAAAACGACGCGCGGTTCGGTCAGTTCGGGCGCGAAAAAATTTTCTTTGCGCAAGGCATTGCGGATTTGCTCCAAATCCAGATTAAGTTTCCGCCGCGAAAATGGCTCGCCGGGCTGCAATCTTAATTTTTCACGAACTTTGGCGGTGTCAAAACCCGTGATGTCAATCTTGAATTCACCGATTTTGGCTTGCTCGTTCGGCGTCACATTGAACGTCACGCCGACTCTCGTGTCATTGGTCGAAGGTCTTTGCGCAAACGTGACTTCCGATTTATAGTAGCCGCGATCGCGCAGATACTCCAGAATTGCGGTCGCGTTGTTTTGTAAAACCTGTTCGCTGACGGCATTTCCGGGCGTCACGAGATTCAGCCGGAAAAGCAGTTCGTCTTCCGTAATTTTGTCGCCGACCGTGTTGCCGACGACGACCGCGACTCTTTCAGCCTGGGTTTTGCGTTTGATGATAAAACGCAAACGGACGGCATCCGCGCCGACTTCGGTTGCTTCGACATTGACCGAAACCACGCGGTTCGTATTGTAGATCGCTTGAATGGCATCACGAACCTTGACGCTTGAATATGTTTCACCGAGCGCGTTTTTTGCGATCAGGCGAAGTTGTTCGGCGGCGGAAAGATCGCGGTCATTGCCTTCGAAGGTAATTTCGATCGGTTCGATAAGCTGGCGGTCTTCGAATTTATTCTGCCCGAAAATGTTGAATGAAAAAAGAACAACTAACAGACCGCCGCCCAAAATTTGAAAAAGAAACGGCGACGTGATGACACGGCGGCGCGGCGATTTTTTTTCGCTCCAATGGCTTTTTAACTTGACCCTCTTGCTCAGAAACATTTTTTCAAAAAGTTATTTTATGAGATTATCACCAATTTTACATTCTTCGAACTGCGTTAAAACCGCTTCCGCAGCCGAATTTCGAAACTAAAATTATTATTATTCCGCGTCACGTTGCTTAATGATCGCTGTTCATACTGCGCGACGAACGACAAACGATTCGAAACGCGGTATTCAAGCGCGAGCACCTGATTCTGATCCTCCGAAAGATTTGTCGAATAGGTGATCAGCAGATTGCGGTTGATCTGTCGCCCGACTGTCAGCCGCGCGCCCGGATTGCGCTGACCGGAAATGATCGGGTCGAGCTGGAATTTGTTCAATCCGAAAAGTTTGTCGGTCGCCTTGGCGAGCGGTTTGTTGATGATCTCGTCGGTCAAAATTTCCGCCGCCGTGTTGATGCCCGATTGCGCGAGCGTTGGAATGCCGGTTTCGGTATTCGACAAACTGCCGGTCGTGATCAGCGAAATCACGTCAGCTTGCGGCAGCGCCGGATTTGAGCGGACGACCGCGTTTAAGTTTTCCGTGTCGGTCAGTTTACCGTTCAGATTGATAAAAATCTGATAACCGTTGATTTCCGATTCCGCCTGCAGATTGATGATCGGGTCGATTCCCTCGGTATTCGGCGGAAAAACAAGCTCGCCGCGCTGGACTTCATAACGATCGTTGCGGAAAAAGATCGTGCCGCTGTTGGCGGTGATTCTGCCTTCGACCTGCGGAATATCGAGATCGCCCGTCACGCGCAAAGAAAGCGAAGCGGTCAGATCCGCGAGATTGTTCCGAACGACAAGCGCATTGCGTCCTTCGATCGTCAGATCGAGATTGACATCACCGAACGACGAAGAACCGTCGGTTTGCGAGATCGA
>CADEFG010000023.1:15729-18341 GCA_902826505.1 uncultured Acidobacteriota bacterium | reverse complement strand
ACTCAACTATGAAAGGCGTTTGGGCAGAAACATCGGTTCCTCGCTGCTGACTCTGGATTTCGGCTTTAACGCCTTTTTTCCGTATTCCGACCGCGACAAATTTAACGGGCGTTTCGAATCGCGAAATATCAATAAATATCTGGCAAAGGCGTCGGCGACCTTTTATGTTCAAAACCAAAAAAGAAATTTCACCAATCAAACGATTTTCCTGCCGTTCGTCAATTCGCTGAGCGAAACCGTCACCGACACGGACAGTTACGGTTTTGACGGGCAAACCAATTGGATTCTCGGCAGCCGAAACTTTCTGACCGGCGGAATCAGCTTTTTCCGCGATAAAAACAAAGACTCGCGGCTCGCCTTAAACCGACTGAGCGGCGTTGAAAACCGCACGAACAGCGTGCCGAACGCCGATTTCGGAAGTTTTGCGGGCTTTGCGCAGGACGAATTCGAAGTGACCGAGCGCTTGAAATTAACGGGCGGTATCAGGGTGGAAAGATTTTCCTCAAGTTCTCAGCAAACGGTCGGGTTTGCGCTTCCGCCGACGCTGACGCCGAATCAACTGGAAGATTTGGGAATTACCGGTCTTGATACGGGTTTAAGCGTCGCGCAAACCGCGGTCACCGGCGATTTCGGCGCGGTTTATAAACTCACGAACGAAGTCAGTTTGACCGGCAGGATCGGTCGTTCATTTCGGGTCGCGAATCTTTTCGAAAGATTTTTTACGGGCGCCGGTTCGGTCGGCGGTTTTCTGGTCGGAAACCCGAATCTTAAACCGGAAAGCGGAATAAACTTCGATGCGGGTCTGAAGGTCAGAACTTCAAAATATGCCGGTTCGATCACCTATTTCAACAACTATTACCGCGATTTTCTTTCGAGTCAAAATGCCGTTGACCGGAACGGCGTGCCGATCACTTTGCCGCCGAGCCGACCGGGCGGCGCGCGGGTGCCGGTTTCACAAACGATCAATCTCGGGCGCGTCCGAATTCAGGGATTTGAAGCCGATTTTGAGATGCCTTTCCGCATCGGCAACGGTTTTCTGACGCCGGGCGGCAATATTTCCTACCTGCGCGGCGACGATCTCGAAACCAACGAGCCGCTCAATACGATCTCGCCGCTTCGAACGGTTCTCAATTTGCGCTGGCAAAACCTGCGAAAAAATTATTTTACCGAATGGACGACGCGGATCGTCAACACGCAGAAACGTCTTTCGACTTCGTTCTTAGCGTCGAACGGCGGTGCCGAACCCGGTTTTGTATCGAGTGACATTCGCGGCGGCTACACATTTAAAAAAGACCGCTATCGTCTGAGCTTCAATGTCGGCGTGACAAATTTGTTCGACCGTTATTACCGCGAACAATTCGTTTTCGCACCGGCGCGCGGACGATCGTTCGTGCTTGGCACGAGCTGGGAGCTTTACTAAACCGTCGGTTTTTGAAAGGAGTAAAAATGAGCAAAAAGAAATGTTGTAAAAAATACAAAAAAGGAAAGGCTTGTAAAAAATGCCCGCTTGCTAAATGACGAACGTTTTTTCAAAATCGGAATTAGAGAAAAATTTATGACACCAACAACCGCCACCGAACCGAATGATCTGAAAACCGCGTGGGCTGACCTGCGCGCTAAAAATCCGCATTTGCGAATCCGCGACGCGGCTGATGCGCTGGGCGTCAGCGAAGCCGCACTGCTCGCGACGCAAACCGGCGAAACCGTGACGCGGCTCGAACCGAAATTCACCGGGATCTTGCAGGAACTTCACACGCTCGGACGCATTATGGCGCTGACCCGAAATGGAGAGATCGTCCACGAACGAAAAGGCGAATATAAAAATGTCGAAATCATTCAGGGGCACGGGAAAATGGGTTTAGCCGTCAACGACGATATCGATCTGCGGATTTTCTTTGCGCACTGGCAATTTGCCTTTGCCGTGACGAGCGAATCGCCGCGCGGAACCTTGCACAGTTTTCAGTTTTTCGACCAAAGCGGAACGGCGATTCAAAAGGTCTTTTTGCAAACCGACGCGTAGCTCGAAACTTACAAAGGATTGGTCGAAAAATACCGCAGCGAAGACCAGAGCCAAACAATCAAGACCGAACCGAAACCGGCGAAAGAGCCTGAAAAACCCGATTCGGAAATCGATGTTGAAGGCTTTCGGGCGGCTTGGGCGAAACTCGAGGACACGCACGACTTTTTTCCTTTGATCGGCAAATTCGGCGTTTCGCGCGAGCAGGCTTTGCGGCTTGCCGCGCCCGAAATGGCGCAGGAAGTTGACGCGAAAAGTTTTCGTTTTATATTGGAAGCGGCGCGCGACCGCCAACTCCCGATCATGGTTTTTGTCGGCAACGACGGAATTATCCAGATCCATACCGGAACAATCGAAACGGTCGTCGAAGCGCGCGGCTGGTTTAACGTGATGGACGAGCGTTTCAACCTGCACATCGATCAGGACAAAATCGCCCGCGCCTTCGTGGTCAAAAAACCGACCGCCGACGGAATCGTGACGAGTCTCGAATTATTTAATGCGCAGGGCGAAAACGTCGCGCTCTTTTTCGGCAAACGCAAACCCGGCATTCCCGAAATGCCGGAATGGCGCGAGCTCGTTGCCGATTTACTAAAAA
>CADEFG010000023.1:2923-15629 GCA_902826505.1 uncultured Acidobacteriota bacterium | reverse complement strand
TCATTGACCGCAATAATCTGCGGCGCGAAGGTGAATTGTTTGGAAAACACCTGAAAAACGTAGGTGCGCCCGACTTCGACGCTGTCGAAACGGAAATTGCCGAACTGATTGGTGCGCGCCGAGCGCGGATTGCCGCTCGTGTCGGTGATGGTGACGGTCGCATTGAAAACTCCTCTGCCGTCCGTCGTGGAAATTCGCCCCGCCACCGGAACTTCCGCAGCGGTCACTCCGATGACCGTCAGCGTGCCGTTTTGTGAAGTTATCGTCAAATTTGCAGCCGCGTCGTTTGAAGCGTTGACGTTCGAGAGCGTCAGAGCAACCGTTCCGCCCGGAGCGTTTGGGGCGATCGTAAAGGTGATGCGTAAAAGCAACTGATTTTCACCAGGTAGGATCTCGCCGATTTGATCGGTGCTGCTCGTCGGATTTTCAAAGGGAAAATTTATGATCGAGCAACTTATTCGTCCCGCGACCGAAGTGTTGCACAAACGAGAGCCGCCCGCCGTGCCGATCGCCGTTGCCGGATTGGTCAGGATCGCCGGATTATAAACAAGCGTCAAACCGTAAGCCGATTCATCGCCCATCGCATCAACCAGAATATTGACTTGAACCTGCTGTCCGGCTCCGCCGCTCGCATTCTGCACATGAAGCAGACGCGGGATGGCGGGCGCACCGGTTAATTTTTCCGAAAAAACATTTTCCGGCGCGCCCTTTTTGTTTTCGGCTGACGGCAAAGGACGATTTTCAGCCGCCGCCGCAAACGCGCCCGGACCGGCGGCGTTTTGCAGTGATTCCAGCCCGATCTGATAACGCTGCGTTTGGACGACATCGTTTGATTGAATAATGTCGTCGCCGCGCGAGGCGAAAGGTGCGGAATCGGCGCGCTGAAGTTCGTTGGTTTGATCGGGCTGATCGAGTCCGATCTGAAAACGCTGAAGCTGGATGACATCGTTCGAGAGTACCACGCCGCCGCCCGTGCGGCGCGGCGCGACATCCGCTTCAAAACCCTGCCCGGCAAACGGATTGACCGTCCAAAAACCGGAAGCCAGCGAAGACGCGCCGTTCACGGAAATATCGCCCGCGACCGATTGTCCGATCGTTCCGTCGAGCGAAAACGCGCCGCCCGACGAATTCGAGCCGCCGCCGCCCGCCGTGACCGACTGCGTGACCGCAAACTGCCCGCCCGTCTGCGGCACGGCAGCAAGCGGCAGAATAATAATTAACAGGAGATTCGTCATCATTAATATCAGATTTTTCATTTTTGTTCCTCCATGCAAACGTCGGCGTTCGGGGTTTGCCCGCAGACGAGTTTTTTCAGCCCGTCAATCGCCGCTTGCTGTTTTTCGATAAATTTTTGCTGCGCTTCGATCTGCGCCTGCTGTTCTTTGACGGCGTTTAGGAGAACCACGCCGAGACGATCATATTTGACGCCTTCAACCTCGCCTTGTTCATTGCGAACCGCGAGCAAAGGCTCGACCGCCGCGACTTCTTCCGCCGCCAAGCCCAAATCGCGGGTGCCGTCGGTTTTCCAATCGAAAGTGATCGGGCGCAGGCGGCTGACGAGCTTCAAGCCCGCATCAAACGGCGCGATATTGGTTTTGTAGCGTAAAGAAGACGAGCAAATGCCGATTTGCAGAGAGCCGTTACGGCACAAGACCTGACTGCCGCCCAAGCCGAGCGTTTGCAGCGTGACGAAGCCGGAAACATTGACCGTGTCCGCGCTGCGTCCGAGCTGTATCGTGTTGCTCGCGTTGACGACCGCGCCCGCGCCGACGGCGGTCGCAAAACTCAAATTGGCGTTTCCCAAATCCGAATTGCTGCCGATGACCGTGTTGCTGCTGCCGTCGATGTTGGCTTTTCCGGCATCCATGCCCACAAAGACGTTGTTTTCGCCCGTTGTATTGTTTAATCCGGCAGCGAAGCCGCTAAAGACGTTCTTGCCGCCGGTCAAATTCTTTCCGCCCGCGCTGTAGCCGCTGAAAACATTGAAGCTGCCGCTCGTGTTGTTGCGACCGGCTTCCATTCCCAGAAACGTATTGTTGTTCCCGTCGGTATTGGAAACTCCGGCATTGGCACCGAAGAAAGAATTAAAAAGCCCGACGGTATTACTGGCGCCGGCGCGAAAACCGTTGAAGGTGTTAAAGCTGCCGGTCGTGTTGGAGCTTCCGACGCCGTCTCCTAAAAAAGCGTTGGCGGCGCCGATTGTGTTGCTTTCTCCCGCGCGGTGTCCGACAAAAACATTATTTCCTCCGGTCGTATTCGCCGCGCCGGAGTCAATGCCGATAAAAATGCTGCTGTTGCCGAGCGTTTTGAACACCGTCGCGCCGCCGACGGCGAAATCCGTCAGCGTGTTGATCCGGTTGGCGGAGAGCGTGCCGCCGAAACTGGTGCCGCCCGCAACGTTCAGCGCGCCAGGAATTTCGACGGTATCGAGATTTCTGCCGAGTACGACCGTATTGGAGGTGGCTGCTTCCGCGCCCGCGCCGATTACGGTGACAAATGAAAGAGCGTTATTCGTCGCTCTGATCCTCGCGCCCGCACCGATCATCGTTGACGAATTGACCGCCGCACCCTGGTTAGAAATGATAGATGACCTTGATCCGACGATTGAATTGTTATCGCCGAAGGCAAAAAAACCGCCGGCTTCTCTGCCGACAAACGTATTATCCGAGCCGAGATTTTGCCGCCCGGCGGTGGCACCGATCAGAGTATTGCCCGATCCCAAGCCGGCTGCAACGCCGGTAGAGTCACCAAAATAAGAGTTTTCGGAGCCGCGATTGTTGATTCCTGATATAAAGCCGAAAAAAGAGTTGCTTCTTCCCGTTGTATTTCCCACCCCCGCGCTGACGCCGAAAAACGAGTTGCGATCGCCGGTCGTGGTTTGAGTGCCTACCGAGGAGCCAAAAAATGTATTTGAGACGCCGGTCGTCAGCGAATCTCCCGTCCCCAAACCGAATACGGTGTTGCTGCTAACGATGTCGGCGGTAAAAACGCGTCGTCCGCCGAGGTTGAACTGCGTCGCGGCGTTGACGGTACCGGCGGAAAGCGTCCCGCCGAGCGTCCCGTTGCCGCTGATGCTGAAATTGCTGCCCGCCTGCGTCGCCGTCGTATTTTGAATGTAATTCGGGCTGTTCGGCGCAGGCGGGCGCTCGTCCGTCATGCGCGGATCATTCGTCGTGATGAATTGATTTGCCTCGACGCCGCCGAGCTGCGCGGCGTTAATCGCCGTTTCAGCATTCAAACTCTTGATCGAATAAGGCACGGAAGTGAACGGCTGGCGCGGCGAGAGAATCGTAAATGCGCCTTGCGTCGCGGACGCGCGGGCGGCGATTTCCAGAAATCTCGGCTGACCGTTGAAATTCGCGCCGAAATCGAGTTTTACCGAAAATATTCCGTTCGTCACCGTCACGTCGAGCCGCTGGAGCGTGCCGATTTCCGCGCCGCCCGCTTCCGCGTCGAATAACTTAAACTCGAAATCGTAATTTCCGCTTGATGTTTGCCCGCCGTCGGTCAGTCTTCCCTGATAGGTAAATTCGGTCGTTTGCGCGTTGATAAATGTTGCCGAAAACGCGGCGAGCGCGCATAACATTGCTGTTCTAAATAGGTTTTTCATAATATTTCGATTGAATTTTTCGTTTCATTTGATCTTTTCTATTTGCAAATTTTCGCCGCCGGATTTATCCCGCAGACGATTTGTTTCAAATTCTCGATGACGGCGCGTTGTTCTTTGATCTCGTCGGCTTGCTCGCGGATTTGCGCGTTTTGTTTTTCGAGCTGCGTCTGCTGTTCTTTGACGGCATTCAGCAAAACTACGCCGAGTCGGTCGTATTTCACGCCTTCGACTTCGCCCTTCGAGTTATATGTGACAAGCAACGGCTCGACCGCCGCGACCTCTTCCGCGCCGAGTCCGAAATCTTTTGCTCCGCCGTCCTTCCATGTAAAAGTAATCGGGCGCAGGCGCTGGACAAGGGTTAGTCCTGAATTGAATGGATTAATATCGGTTTTATACCGGAGGGAAGAAGAACATGGAGAAATCAGGTTGGCGGCGTTGCGGCAGAGCAAGAGAACGCCCGCCGCGCCGAGCGTCGACAGAGAAAGACTGCCCGGCACGCTGACGGTATCGCCGGTTCTGCCGAGAACGACCGTATTGCTGGTTGAAACTGACGCGCCTGCGCCGATTGCCGTGGCAAAGTTAAGATTGGCGTTGACGACGTTGGCATTTGCGCCGATGATCGTGTTATTACTGCCGGAAGTGTTGACTCTGCCTGCGTTTTGCCCGATCAATGTATTGAGATTGCCAAACGTATTGATTCCCGCGCCGATACCGGCGAAGATGTTTGTCCCGCCGCCGCTGCTCAAGAAAGGCTGGTCGTTGATGCTGAACTGCTCGACGGCGTTGAACGTCCGGGCAGAAAACGTGCCGTTGACGTTGAAATTGCCCAAAAGCCTCAAAGTGCCGGGAATTTCGACGGTGTCCTGCGGTCTGCCGAGGACGACCGTGTTGCTCGTGCGGACTATCGTGCCGGAGCCGACGGCGGTCGCAAAATTCAAATCGCTGGCTCCAAACGTAAATGCGCCGAGAAAAGTATTGCTGCTGCCGGTTCTGATGCCCTGTCCCGCGCCGCTTCCGAAAAAAGAATTGAGGTCACCGGTAACATTAGAATTTCCCGTGCCTCTCCCGAAAAACGAGTTGTTCGAGCCGGTCGTATTAAAGGCACCGCTGTTGGCTCCGACAAAAGCGTTATCAGTGCCGGTCGTATTACTCTCGCCCGACCGCGAGCCGACGAAAAGATTGTTTGTCCCGGCGATATTCAGCACGGGATTGAGCCCGAAGTTGTTAACGATAAAAAAACCGCTCCGCGAGAAAACCGAATTAGCGAGAAGCGTGCCGCCCATCAAGCCGTTTCCCGAAATGTTGAAATTCGTGTTCGGCTGTTCGGTCGTCGTATTTTGAATGTAGTTCGGGCTGTTCGGCGCGGGATTTCGTTCATCGTTCAAACGCGGATCGTTAGTCACGATAAACTGATTGGCATCAACACCGCCGAGCTGCGCCGCGTTCGCCGCCTTCAAACTTTGAATCGCATAAGGCGTTGACGTAAAAGACTGGCGCGGCGCGAGAATCGTAAAAGCGTTCGCGCCGCCCGCCGGACGCACGCCGATTTCGAGAAATCTCGGCTGACCGTTGAAATTCGCGCCGAAATCGAGCTTGACCGAAAATATTCCGCCCGCGACCGGAACGTTGAGCCGTTGGATCGAGCCGATTTCTGTGCCGCCCGTTTCGGCATCGAATAACCTGAACTCGAAATCAAAATTACCCGTCGTGACTTGTCCGGTGTCGGCAAGCCTGCCCTGATAACTGAATTCGGTCGTCTGCGCGTTGATAACCGCCGCGGTAAAGATGAAATATAAAAGCATTATCCCCAATCGAATTGAAGAATTTGTTATTGATGTTAAAAATACTCGTTTCATTGTTTACTCCTGCTGCTACTGCTGACAAATTTTTTCCTCGGCGTTTGATCGGCAAACGATCCGCCGCAGGTTTTCAAATAACAACTGTTGGTCTTGAAGCTGCTGTTTCTGTTCTTTGATCTGCGCTTTTTGCGCTTCGATTTGCGATTGCTGCTCCTTGAACGCTTCGACCAAAACCGGCACGACGTTCGGATAGGAAATTGATTTGTAGCCGTTCTCGTCCGTCGAAACCAGCGACGGCAGAACTTCTTCGATTTCCTGCGCGATAAAGCCGATCTGCGTCCGGCGGTTGTCGTTTTGTTCGGATTTCCAGTTGAAGGTGACGCCGCGCAAACGTCCGATCGTATCGAGCGCGCCCGTCAAGGTTTGCACGTCGGTTTTGTAGCGGGCGTCGGAGATTTGCCGGTAGCTGCCGACGATGAATAAATCGCCCGCCGTCGTTAAATCCATCTGGATGCGGCTGAGCCGCGAATTAAACCAGCGAAAGCCGCCGAAAGCGGCGAAGCGAATGCCGTCAACGGCGGAGTCGTAGCCGATCGAATGATTCGTGTCATTTGGCTCGCGCAGCCGCAAACTGCCGTCCCGTAAAGCGATTCCGCCCGGCGCGATTACCCGATCCTCTCCGCCGGTTCTGCCGAGCTGAATCGTATTGCTGGTCGTAACTCTCGCGAAGGAGCCGATCGCCGTGGCGACGTTAAAATTATTTGCGGCGACATTGGCACTTGCGCCGATGATCGTGTTATTGCTTCCCGTCGTGTTAAGTCTTCCCGCCGACGCGCCGAAAAACGTGTTAAAGTTCCCGGTCGAATTCGTCTCGCCGGCAGTGTTGCCGAAGAACGAGTTGAAGTTTCCGGTCCGGTTGGAGATTCCTGATTCCGCGCCGAAAAAGGAGTTCCTGGTGCCGTCGGTGTTGTCAATCCCGGAAAACTTGCCGAAAAATGAATTGGATTCGCCTCTCGTGTTGCCGAATCCCGCAAGAATCCCGAAAAACGAGTTAAAGTTAGCCGTCGTGTTGTTTTCTCCGGCACGGAATCCGAAAAACGAGTTGGCACTGCCCAACGTATTATCAAGTCCGGCACTGCTGCCGAAAAAAGCATTACTAACGCCGCCGGTGTTCGATGAACCGCCGTTACTCCCGAAAAAGGCGTTACCGGAGCCGCTCGTATTCGCCGACCCCGCGGCGATGCCCGCAAACAGATTGTCTGTTCCGGCAATACTCAATACACGATTTCCCGAAAGCGAAAAATCGGTCCGGGCATTGACCGTCTCGGCTGAAAGCGTTCCGCCCAACGTTCCGCTGCCGGAGATCGCGAAATCGGCATTCGCCTGCGTCGCCGTCGCGTTCTGAATGTAATTCGCGCTGTTCGGCAGCGGATTGCGGTCGTCATTCAAACGCGAGTCGCCCGTCAGAACGTACTGATTCGCCGCGATGCCGCCGAGCTGCAAAGCGTTCGTCGCCGTCAGACTTTTGATCGCATACGGCGCGGAGGTAATCGTTTGACGCGGCGCCAGCGTGACGAATGAATTCGCGCTGCCCGGCGGCTTGACGGCGATTTCCAAAAATCTCGTCTGCCCGTCAAAATTCGCGCCGAAATCCAATTTGACCGAAAATATTCCGCCTGCGACCGGCACATTAAGCCGCTGAAGCGCGCCGATTTCCGTGCCGCCGGTTTCGGCATCGAATAACCTGAACTCGAGATCGAAATTACCGTTGGCGGTTTGACCGCCGTCGGCGAGCCTGCCTTGATAGGTAAATTCGGTTGTCTGCGCGTGACTGATTGCGGCAAATAACGCAAAGAATAAAACAAACGCAACTGACGGAAACATCTTTTTTATAATTATCGGACTTATTTTTCGTCTCATTTCATTTCCTACTGCTGACAAATTTTTTCCGCCGCATTTGTTCGGCAGACGATTTGTTTCAAACTTTCAATCGTTTCTTTTTGCCGTTCGATCTGAATTTGCTGCTCTTTGACGGCGTTCAGCAATACCACGCCGAGGCGATCGTATTTCACGCCCTCGACCTCGCCTTTTTCGTTGTAGGTCACAAGCAAAGGCTCGACCGCCGCGACATCTTCCGCGCCTAAGCCTAAATCCTTCATTCCGCCTTCCTTCCAATCAAAAGTGATCGGGCGCAGACGATTAACGAGATTAAGACCCGATGAAAAAGGGGCGATGTTGGTTTTATAACGAAGCGAGGATGAGCAGGTGGAAATTTGATTCGCCGGATTGCGGCAGAGCGTTTGAATGCCCTGCCCGGCAAGTCTGCTAATGACCGAAATTCCCGGCACGATGACGAAGTCCTCAAACCTGCCAAGCACGACGACGTTACTGTTTGTCGCTACCGCGCCCGCGCCGATTGCCGTCGCAAAGTTCAAACCGGCGTTGGCAACATTCGCGTTGGCGCCGATCGCCGTATTGTTTCCGCCGGTTCTGTTGGCGACTCCGGCGTTTAAGCCCAAAAAGGTATTATTGCTGCCGGACGAAGTCTGTGATCCGGCGAGATTGCCGAAAAACGAATTTCCGTCGCCGCTGATGTTCTGGCTGCCCGTTTCGACTCCAACAAAAGTATTACCGGCTCCGGTCTGGTTTTGAGCCCCCGCCCTGTTTCCAAAGAAAGAGTTGGCATTGCCGTTTGTAATACTGCGTCCTGCTTCCAAACCGACAAATGTATTGGCATTTCCGTTGATGCTCAAAACACGGCTGCCTCCGAGGTTGTATTGGGTGTCGGCATTAACGACCGCCGTTCTAAGAATGCCAGGAATTTGAACGGTATCGAGATTTCTGCCGAGAACGACCGTGTTGCTGGTCGAAACCGACGCGCCCGCGCCGATGGCGGTGGCAAACGAAATTGGGGAGCCGGAAATGACTCTTGAGCCGGCACCGATGACGGTAGATGATGACACCGAACCGTTAATGGATGTATTAACCAGAGCGTCGAAGCCGACGCTGGTATTGTTATCGCCGGTGAAGGCAGAACCTCCCGTCGAGAATCCAAAAAAAGAATTGCCGGAGCCGGAACTTTGCTTTCCCGCGCCAGCCCCGACAAAAGTATTTCTTGAACCCAGGCTGTTAAACGCGCCCGCTTGCGCGCCGAAGATCGAGTTTTCGGATCCGGTACTATTGTTTGACCCTGCGTTGACGCCGAAATAAGAGTTAAACTCCCCGGTCGTATTTAACGCTCCCGCGCTCCGCCCGAAGAACGAATTATTTTGTCCGACTGTGTTTGATACGCCGGCGAAATTGCCGAAAAAAGAATTGCCGGAACCCGTATTCGCTTCGCCGGCGCGAATTCCGGCGATAGTGTTTCTGTCTCCGCCGATGCTGAAAACGCGACTGCCGCCGAGATTGAATTGCGTTTCGGCATTGATCGTGTTGGCGGACAGCGTGCCGCCCAATTTTCCGTCACCGCTGATGTTGAAATTTGAAGAATTTTGTTGGGTGATTGTATTTTGAATATAATTCGCGCTGCCCGCCGAAGGATTGCGCTCATCCGTCATTCGCGGATCATTCGTCGCCACGAATCGGTTTGAATCCACGCCGCCGAGCTGTAAAGCGTTGGTTGCCGTTTCCGCCGTCAAACTTTTGATCGCATACGGTGCAGACGTAAAGGGCTGGCGCGGCGTGAGAATCGAAAAAGCGTCCGACGTTCCCGAAGCGCGCGCGGCGATTTCGAGAAACCGCGCCTGACCGTTAAAGTTCGCGCCGAAATCGAGTTTGACCGAAAAGATTCCGCCCGCGACCGGAACATTGAGCCGCTGCTGCGCGGCGATTTCGGTCCCGCCCGTTTCCGCATCGAACAGGCGAAACTCAAAATCGAAACCGCCGGTCGCGTTTTGCGCGCTGCTCGTGAGCCGTCCCTGATAAGTGAACTCGGTCGTCTGCGCGTGGGCGGCGACTGCCGCCGAAAATACGGCGACTAAACATAAAATTGCTGCTCTGAATGATTTTTTCATAATTGTTAAATTCGTTGGTTTCATCTATTCTTACTGACAAATTTTCGCCGCTGCGTTTGACTGGCAAACGATTCGCTTCAAATTTTCGAGCGCGGCTTGCTGTTGTTTGATTTGATCGTTTTGTTCGCGGATTTGCTTTTCCTGCGTCGCGATCTGCGCGGTTTGTTTTTCGATCTGCGCCTGCTGTTCTTTGACGGCGTTCAAAAGAACAACGCCGAGGCGGTCGTATTTGACGCCTTCGACCTCGCCCTTTTGGTTGTAAGTCACGAGCAGCGGCTCAACTTCGGCGACATCTTCCGCGCCGAGTCCGAAATCTTTCATTCCGCCGTCCTTCCAATCGAAAGTAATCGGGCGCAGGCGTTGGACAAGGTTAAGACCGGAATTAAACGGCGCGATGTTGGTTTTATACCGGAGGGATGACGAGCAGGATGATATTTGACCGGCGGTGTTCCGGCAAACTGCTGCATTGCCCCCGAGTGCAGACCCTTGAACAGTTAGAATTCCCTGTACCAGAACGGAATCTTGCGACCTGCCGAGAGCGACCGTATTACTGGTGAAGACAAGCGATCCCGCTCCGATGGCGGTAGCAAAGTTCAAATTGTTACTGCCGACATTGGCGTTTGTACCGATAACGGTATTATTGCTGCCTGTTGTATTGCCAAAACCGGCTTGAAGTCCCAGAAAAGTATTATTACCGCCGGTCGTGTTGTTTGTTCCGGCACTGCGCCCGAAAAACGAGTTATTTTCGCCGATTGTATTATTAAGTCCGCTTTCATGACCAAAAAAGGAATTCTTGCTGCCGGTGGCGTTGGAATTTCCTGAAGTCTGTCCGGCAAAAGTATTGAAGTCTCCGGTATTTCTACTGCCGGAAGAAGTTCCTAATAAGGTATTGAAATTGCCGGCATTGCTCGTGCCAAAGCCAACCATCAGTCCTCCAGTGTTGGTTTGTACCAAAATGGGAATTCCCCTGATGTTGTATTGAGTGGTCGAATCAACCGTGTTGGCAGAAAGCGTGCCGCCTAAGCTGCCGTTGCCGCTCACGTTAAAATTACTGTTCGTCTGTCGCGCGGTCGAATTTTGAATATAGTTCGCGCTGTTCGGGAGAGGATTGCGGTCGTTCGTCATTCGCGGATCGGTCGTCAAAACAAATTGACCGGAATCAACGCCGCCGAGCTGCAAAGCATTGGTCGCCGTTAGACTTTTGATCGCATAAGGCGCGGAAGTGATCGGTTGACGCGGCGCGAGCGTGACGAACGGATTCGCGCTGCCCGCCGGGCGCGCGGCGATTTCCAAAAATCGCGCCTGCCCGTCAAAACTCGCGCCGAAATCCAATTTGACGGAGAAAATTCCGCCCGAGACCGGAACGCCGGGACGCTGCTGCACGGCGATTTGAGTTCCGTTTGTTTCCGCGTCGAACAGGCGAAACTCGAAATCGTAGCTGCCGCCTGCCGTTTGACTGTTGTCCGTCAATCTGCCCTGATATGTAAACTCGGTCGTCTGCCCGCGCGCGGCGCACAAGCCTAAAAGGAAAAACAGTAAAAATAAAAAAAGTCGGTTATAATTAAGTTTCGCTGTCATCATTAATCTCCCGTTTAGCGTTTCTACTGAATCTCGATGATCGCCGTGTCGAAAATTTCTTCGGGTATCGGCTCTTTCTTCTGCATCATCTCATCGAGATGCGAGCAAACTTTCTTTTGAATCTTGGTCAAAACGTCGAGCTTTGTTTCGCCGCTTACCGAACAGCCCGGCAGACTCAGGCACTGCGCCGTCCACCCGCCTTGTCCGAGGCGGTATAACAGAATCACTCTTTTCTCCGCTTGGCTTTTTTCCCCATTCATAAATCCCCATCGCACGGTCGTCATCATTTTTCTTTTACTCCTTCAGTAATTTTTGCCGTTTTCTCCGGCGAATCATCGAAATTTGAAAAAGACAGGCGCGCTTCCGAAGATTTCGTTTCTTCCGCCCGCGCGCCTGCGGCTTGAAGAAGCTGCGCGATTTTGTGATGACCTTTTTCAGCGGCGATCTTTAACGCCGTCCAGCCTTCGTCATCTTCAACGCCAGCATCTGCGCCATGAATCAAGAGCGCGGCGACCGCTTGCCGGTGTCCCCACAGACAGGCTTTCATCAAGGCGGTCGAACCGTCGCGCGCCTCGGCATTAATGTCCGCGCCCGCTTCGAGCAGCAGCAAAACCGTTTCTGCATCGCCGCTGATGGCGGCGCAAATCAACGGCGTCCAGCCTTCGTGATTTTCCGCGTTGACGTTCGCCCGCTCGTTCAAAGCCGCCGCGACCTTTTCCGTGCTGCCTTCAAGAGCGGCTTCGAGCAACGCCGCATCCGATTCGGTGATTCTCTTCGCCATCGCTTTTTCTCTCTTTAATTTTGAAAAATCGAACGCCAAACACACCTCCGCCTCGATAAAACCTGATTTCTCTTATCAGGAGAAATCAGGTTCGCCATTGTCCGCATCTCGGATTTAATTCGCGGAAGAGGGTGCAATTCGCTATTGCGAGAGGTGTGCCGCAGCTTTTTGTAACAGGTTAAATTATTCGGATAAAGAGTTTAAGAGAATAAAACGGACGGTTTCGGCGGACGTTGCCTTTACGCATTTACTGTCAAGGTGTAAAGCAAAGTGTAAAGCGAGGTGTAAAACGATTTGACTGGAGCGCAAGCGGCTCGCTTGCACGGACGCGAAGCGTTCGCAATAACGCTTCGATTGCGCTCAACATTGAGTGGCAGCGAACGTTTTTGAGCGCGTATCCGCGCTGGCAAGCAAGCCGCTTGCGCTCCAGTCGTCTTGATTACTTTTCAGCCAGCCCGTAATTTTTCAGACGGCTGTAGAGCGTCGGGCGGCTGATGCCGAGCATTCGAGCGGCTGCCGCGCGGTTGCCTTTTGCTTTTTCGAGCGCGTAGAGCAGACGTTCTTTTTCGTCCGTTTCCGCAAACGACGGAATCCGCTCGATGTGCGCCGCGCCCGTGATTTCCGGCGGCAGATCGGCGGGCTGAATGAGCGTACCGCGCGCGTTGATGACGGCGTATTCAAGCGCGCTTCGCAGCTCGCGGACGTTGCCCGCCCAACGGTATTCGGTTAAAAATTCAATCGCCTCGCTGCTGATTTCAAGCTCGGTTTTGCCGCTCGCCGCCCGCAGTTGACCGAGAAACCACGAAACGAGCAAAGTCAAATCTTCGATCCGCTCGCGCAAAGGCGGCAGGTGAATCCGCGCGACGCGGATGCGGTAAAGCAAATCCTCGCGGAAAAAGCCTTCGGCGCCGCGGCGGTGCAACTC
>CADEFG010000023.1:0-2913 GCA_902826505.1 uncultured Acidobacteriota bacterium | reverse complement strand
GGTTTGGTTTCGCCGGCCCGCGTGAGTTCCTTTCCCTGCAAGACGCGCAGCAGCGAAGCCTGAATGCCCAACGGCATATCGCCGATCTCGTCGAGAAAAAGCGTGCCGCCCGCCGCCGATTCAAACAATCCGATGTGATCCGAAACCGCGCCGGTGAACGCGCCGCGTTTGTGTCCGAAAAGCTGCGATGCGAGCAGCGATTCGCTCAGTTCGGCGCAGTTGACGGCGACGAAGGCTTTATCCTTGTGCGCGCTCGCGTAATGAATCGCCCGCGCGACCAGCTCTTTGCCAGTGCCGGTTTCGCCTTCGACGAGGACGGTCGTTTCCATCTGCGCGACATCGTGAATCTGCTTGAAGACAATCCGCATTGCCGTGCTTTCGCCGACCAGACCGTGAAACTTCGCTTTTTCATCCAAAAGGCGGCGCAGATCGTAGATTTCCGAAACGTCGTAAAGATAAAAAATCTTGCGCTCCGCCTCGCGCGGATCGTCCTTAACTTCGATTTCCATCTGGTAACGCCGCCCGTCGTCAAGCTTTAATTGCACGGGAACGCGGCTGCGCTGTTTCGGCGGCAGTGCGGCGACAAACCTGATGCGCGACTTTTCTTCTTCGGTCAAAGGCAAAATGCGCGTCCATGCCTGCCCGACGGCATCCGTTTCGCCGACGTTCAAAAAATTCTGCGCCGCCTGCGAAAGAAACGTCACCGCGCCGCTTTGTTCGGCAATCGCCACGCCGAGCCGCAGTTGGTTGAGAACCGACAGCATATCGTCGTTGGCGCGGCTCATCTGAAGATTCAAAAGGTTGAGTTTTTCGTTATTTTCGGCAAGCTGAGTTTTTTGCGCTTCGACTTCCGACGTGCGTTCCGTAACTTTTTCTTCAAGCTCGAAGGCGCGCTGCCGCAGCCCGCGCACGCGCAGACGGTAAAGCCCGAAACCGATTCCGGCTAACGAAAGCGCACAAACAGCGTAAAATAATTTCGTTTGGTAAAAATGCGGCTTTAGAGTGAAAGAAATCGCCGCGGTTTCTTCATTCCATTCGCCGTTGCTGTTGGTCGAAACGACGCGAAATGTGTAATCGCCCGGCGGCAGCTTCGTGTAAAAAGCGGCGCGGCGCGTGCCGGCTTCGATCCAGTTTTGGTCGTAGCCTTCGAGCCGGTAGCGGAAACGCAGTTTTTCGGGCGCGATAAAGCTCAAGCCCGTGTAACCGATTTCGAGATCGCCCTCGCCCGGTGGCGCGATTCGCTCGCCGGACAGATCGAGCGGCTGTTTATCGAACAGGATTTGTTCGATAACGGTCGGCGTTTTGATCGAAGAAGTTTCTTTCGGGTCAATCACGACGACACCTTCGATGGTCGGAAACCAGAGCCGCCCGTCGCGCGTTCGCCAACCGGCGGGCGAATCCGGTCCGTTGGTTTCTTCCGTCATCATGCCGTCGGCTTTGCCGTAGGAAATCGAATTGACCAAAGCGATCTTCCCGTCGGCGAAATCGTTTAATTCCTTGCGGCTGACGCGATAGATGCCGCGATTGCCGCTCATCCAGAAATTATCGTTATCATCAACCAGTATGCGCGAAACGATGTCGTCAAACAGTCCGTTTTGCGTCGTGATGGGCGTGAATTTTCCGTCTTTGAAACGATTTAAGCCGCCGCCGTAAGTTCCCGCCCAGATCACGCCGTCCGCATCTTCATAAATCGCGCGGACATAATTGTTCGATAAGCCCTATTCGACAGTGTAATCGGTGAACTTTCCGTCTTTGTAAGAAAACATTCCGTCCGCCGAACCGAACCAGATCGCGCCGGCGCGGTCTTCGGTGATAAAGCTGACGCGGCGCGCAATCGGCTCATCGCTGCTGCGAACAACGACGAATTTTCCGTCCACCAATTGACCGACAGCCGCGTCTGCCGCCAGCCAGAGCCGTCCTTTGGAATCGCGGAAAGTCGCTTCCGGGTCGCGGATTTCAGGGTAATCCGTCATTACTCCGTCCTTGAGGTTGACGAGATTCACTTTATTCTTAAACCACAAACTGCCGTCCGTGTCGGCGTAAAGCGTGTCAACTTCCTGCGTGTTCGGAAACGTTGTCAGCTTGCCGTCCTTGAATTCGACGAGCCGGAAACCGGCAATCCAGACGATGCCGTTTTTATCTTCGGTAATCGCGGAGATTTCATCGTGCGGCAGACCGTCGGCGCGCGTGTAGGTCGTCAGCTTTTTACGGCGCAGGCACGCCAGACCGCTGCCCATTCCGCCGACCCAGAGATTTCCTTCCCGATCGGTCAAAATCGCGCGGACAATCGGCTGTAAATCGGCTTCGGGAAATGTGCCGCCGTCAAAATATCGCGGTTTTTCCCTTTCCTTAAAAAGCCAAAGACGATCATCGGCTTCCCATGCGGTTGAAAACTGCGGCAGCGTCTGATTCAGATTTTCCAGCGGCGTAAACACGCCGTTCTCGTAAGAACCGATAAATCGCGGACTCGAAACCCATAATCCGCCCGCCTCGCGTTTGTTGATGATGCTCGGCTCGACGGTTTGGGCGGCAAAACGAAATCGCTCGTTTTCGTAAACATATAATCCGCTCTCGGTCGAAACCCAGATTTTTCCGTCGCGATCACGGGCAAGCGCAATCACGCTGCCGGGCAAACCGTCGTCAGCGGTAAAGGTTTTAAAACGTCCGTCGGCGTAAACGTTGACGCGATTTTCCTTGAGACTGCTGACTATAGAAACAAACCAAAGTCTGCCGTCACGGTCGCGGTGCGAGATTCGGTACGAGCCGTCCGACGCGCCGTCTTTGACGGTCAAAGACGTAAACTTTCCGTTTTGATAGCGAGCCATTCCGCCCGACTCGAAACCGATCCAGAGCGCGCCCGCGTCGTCTTCATACAAAGAAAAAATGCGGTTCCCCGACAGTCCCGGTGTGTTG
>CADEFG010000022.1 GCA_902826505.1 uncultured Acidobacteriota bacterium | reverse complement strand
TTGGTCTGAAAATCGTTGATCGTGATTTCATTCTTTTCGGCGTTGACGGCAGTGATCGTCCCGCCAACCGTCTTAAAGGAACCCGAAACGATTTTTTCCGCTTTGACTTCTGAACCGTCCGCATTTTTTTCGCCCAAAGCGCGAATCGAATCACCAATTTCAATATCGCTTACGACGCCCTTTTTTGCTTCGCTGAATTTCACCGAATCCGGCGCATAGCGATAAAATTCGGCTTTTTCCTTGGGCGTCACCAAAACGGTTTTTTCGCCCGCGAAACTTCGCACCGAAACACTGATGACATTTGTCTGCGGATTAAATGCGGTCACCCGCCCGATAATGCCGCGCGTCCGCCATTCTTCCTGCTCTTTGGTTTGTCTTTGGGCAATGTCCGATTTGGTGATGAGATAGACGGCTTTGGCAGGAATTGTCTTTTTGTCGGCGGAAACCATTCCCGTCACGAGTAGCTTGTCGCCGACGCCGATTTCCGTTAAGCTCGACGCAATCGCGGCTTTTAACGAAGGATTGTCGGGCGGGACGCGTTTATATTCTGTTTTATCAGATAAAACAAGTTCAATTGTACCGTCTTTGGTCTGCAAGGTGATCTTGCCGTCAGCCACCGCCGTCACCTCGCCGCCTGCAAAATTGGCTTTGATACCGACATCTGCGTTTGTTTGCGCCGATAAATTTGTGCTGAATATATTGATTAATAAAAGTAGTGCTGATAAAAACAGATTTCTACGCATTTTTTGTCCTTCGTTTTATAAATTATTTAGAATTTATTATTGTGTTTTATACGCCACAAACTTTCAAAAGTTGCCTTTTGAAATAATACAGACGTATATTTTACCGAAAAGGTTTTACCAATATTGTAAAGAATTGTAAATATTTATGAAATAAGGAGAATTTTGTTTTCCGGTGAATGGTTTTTCGACAATGTCAGGAATTTTGCCAACTGTTCTTTGACCGGGCGGTAAAGATCAGCCCGATACTTGCGGAAAAAAGCAAAAGCAGCGCAAAAGTCCAGAGATAAGGAATCGAAAGAATGATCGACCAGGCAATCACACCAAGTAAAATAGCGAGTGTTTCGGAATGCTTGTTTTCGGGCAAAAGTTGTTTCTGCAATAATTTACCGAAACTGACCTGTAACGCGACGCGACCGAAAACATAAGCCAGAATTAGTAAAAATAATGTCATCAAACCGATTATTCCGCTCAGATAACCGGGCAAAAAGGCGATGCTTGCCATAATTCCGATGGTCGTAAACAAAAACCCCGAAATTCCGATCGCCAAAATTTTCAAGGTCGAAAGTTGAAAACGCGCAACCGCGCGGCTGACCGCACCCGGCGAAATCGTCGTAAAGGCAAACGAAATTGCAAACCAAAAGAGAATTGATAAGATTCTTTGCGCCAAAAATCCCCAGCTCAGAGTCGGCGAAAAAACTTCCGTCGGATTTTGCGCAAAATTGCGGAGCTCTTCTTCAAAAACCCCAATCAAGACGGTTTCTTTCCCCGGATTGCGGAGCGGTTTTTGCGTTTCCGGCTGGTAAGTACCGCCTAAAACAATAACGTCACCGCCGATAAACGCATTTTCTTTTTGGATGACCGAGCCGCCGAGCGTCCCGACATCGCCGTCAACTTTCCCCTCGATCGTAACGTCACCGCCGAAGACAAAAACTTCTTTTGCCGATTGTTTGACGATGACATTTTTGCCGAACGAAAAGACCTGTGTATCGGGATTTCCTTCGATGATCAAAGTTTTTTGATCATCGGAAGTCGTAATATTCGGTGCTTGGGCAAAAATGATGAGCTGAAAAAGAAGAATCATCACCGCTCCGCAAAAAAATTGCCAAACCGGAAATTGCGAAAGCTCCAATCTATTGATTGTGGTGTTTAAATAACTCACTTTTTCCAAAAATCTCAAAAATGTTTGTGCCGCGAGACCAAGCGTGAAAAAATAAATAGTGATATTACGAAGAAAACTCCAATTAATCCTGCTGTCATTGCCGATTTAAAAACAAATTTCAGACATAAAGACCGCAAAATCACGGTCGCCGCGATGGTTATATCATGTACCAGATGAACAAAAAAACCGCCGACTGCCAGAAATTGTTCGGCAAGCGTCCCAAACGTTTCAACCGTTTTCGTGGTTTCCGCCCCAAGACCGAAAATAAACATCAAAAATAGCGCGGCGCAGACAAATAAAGCGCGACTTCGTTCGCGCGGACAGCGCAAACCATTAACTTTGCTTTCGGCATTTGCGACAACCACTTTTGTAAAATTTTCGGGAAGTTCGATTTCTTTTTTGCCTTCGAGAGCAAAATCCAAAACGCAAAGCAATTTTTTCTGCTCGTTGAATTCTTCAGTACAGGTCGCACAAACCGTTAAATGCAGCTCGAGATCAAGTTCTTCGCGCGGTGTGAGTTCGCCGTCAAGATAAGAGGCAATTTCCCTTCGCGGACAAGAGGTTTGATGTTGTGCGGTTTCTTGTGACATTTACTATTTTTACTTTAAAAATTTGATCGTCAAGGGATATTCCCAAAATTCTCCGTTATTTGCCTTGATCGCTCCGATAATCGGGAAAACAATTCCGACAATTCCTAAAGCGATCAGCAGAAAAATACCCACCAAAAAGAACACTAAAATTGCGCTGACAAATCCGTAAATCAAGGATGAGATCATCCAATTGACAATCATTTTGCCGTGGGCGTCAAGCGCCGGCATTTCATCTTTTTTGATCTGCCAGATAATGATCGGTGCGACAATTCCGGCAGGCGGAAGAATAAAATTGGCAAGCTGCGACAGATGCAAGAACATTCCCATCTGTTTTTGATCCGGGGTTTGCAGTTGTTGGGAAGGGCGATATTGCATATTGTTCATATTTCCAACCTCCTTAAATTCCTGTAAATCCTCGTTCGATAAATATCTCGCGCATCATTTCACGGGCTCTGAACAACCGGTTTTTGACCGTTCCGAGCGGAAGATTCGTGACATCGGCAATTTCGTCGTAGCTTAAATCTTGGGCGTGCCGAAGCAAAATCAATTCACGGTAAGCCGCCGGCAAACATTTGACAACCGATTCGATTTCCGTCCGCCATTCACTTCTTTCACGCTCTTGTTCGGGGGTTGGATTGGGACTTTCAATTTGAAGCTGATACGCACCGTCTTTGTTTTCGGTTTCAATACTTTGCTCGTTGGGCGAGCGGCGGCGAATGTAATCGATCGCCGCGTTGTGCGCGATCCGGTAAAGCCACGTCGAAAATTTATATTCCGAGCTGTACCGCTCAAGCGAATTGTAAACCTTAATAAAAACTTCCTGGGTGACGTCGAGCGACGCATCATAATTGTTGAGCATCCGAAAGACATAATTCGTGATCGGACGTTGATACCGGCGGACGAGTTCTTCAAAACCGTCTTCGCGCCCGCTGATCGCTTTCGCAATCAACTCGACATCGGTCAAACTTTGAATACTATTTAATGTTATTGCTTTGGAAATCATGACGCTTTGTTTCTACGGTATTAATATCAGAAAAGTTTCAAATCTGAAAGCCGTGAAACAAAAAATAAATTCCTGCTAACTATAAGTTAAACAAGAACTATGGTTTCCAAAGCAAATTGTCGCCGAAACAAAATTTTAGCAATATTGAATAAATTGAATACTTAACCATTCCTATTGGCTTTGCCTTTCGTATCGTTTTTCGCTTCTTCTCGTCCCTGCGGGGTTTCGCGTTTTTCGGCACTTCCGGCATGATCGCGATCGTCTGGATTTCCTTTTGATTCATCGCCGCGCAAAGTTTGACGCTGAATCTCATCCTCGTCTTTTTGACTGGCTTCATCCGAAAGATTTTGAATTTCCCAACCTTGGCGTTTTCCTTCGATTTCGTCAACGCTCAGACTTTTGTTTTCTTTTTGATTCGGCGGCTTAATTATCCCGGCTTTACTATGCATAATTTCTCCGATTTTTTGGCATTCGGAGCCTATAATTTCAGGCTGAAATTAAAAAATTCAAACTAAAATTTAGACTCCGAATGCTTTTCACCTTCCCCTTGCTCGTTATAATAACGGTAAATTTACCGTTAATCTGTTAATCCGTCGCGCTTTTCCAAAATATCGCGCAACCACCATTCCTGTTTTTCATGGATCTGAACGAAACGTGTCAAAACATCTGCCGTTCCCGGGTCGTCATTGTCATCGGCGGTTTTAATCGCTTCGCGAATTTCTTTAATAATCTGCAAACTGTTTTGGTTCGCTTCGCGAATCATTTCACGCATATCAGTGCTTTGCCCGGCTGATTTTATCGAAGCAGTTTTTTGAAATTCCTCGATCCGCGAAACCGGATTCTGCCCGATCATTCTGACTCTTTCCGCCAATTCGTCGATCGTTTCATAAACTTCTTCGGCAAATTCGTCAAAGAGCCGGTGCAGATCGCGGAAAAGCGGTCCGAATGTTTGCCAGTGATAATGTTTGTAATTCAAATATAAAATAAATGCGTTCGCGACCTGTTTTTGTAAACCCTTCACGACCGCGTCGTTTGCCTTGTTATGTTCGTTCAGTTGCGGTGTTAAATTAGATTTTGTTTTTACTTTTTTTGTTCCTGTTGGCGCCATAATTTTCTCCCTGTTTCTTATCAAGATTTTCATTTCAATTTTCGTGCCAAAACATTTATCGACCCTTAAACTATTATTTTTCAACATTTTGTATTTATTACATTTTTTCCGAATCTATAATCCGTATTAAAAACGAACATTGGCATTGGATTGCCTCGAAAGGAAAAGGCGAGTTTTTTACTCGCCTCTTCAATCATTACGTTGAAATCCAAATTAACGATTCGTCGGAGCCGTTGCCGTGACGGAAAATTCAGTTCCGCTCGGAAGTTCGAGATTGTCGCGTCCCTGCAAAACTACCGAACCGGCTCCCGCACCGGCACCGATTCCGGCACCGATCGCTGCGCCTTGTCCGCCGCCGGCGATCGCGCCGATAATTGCACCGAGCGCCGCGCCGATTCCGGCACGGGTGACGGTTTTCGTCGTTTGATTACCATCGCGCACCGCGCCTTCATTATTGACGCTGACATTATCGCCGTCCGGTTCACGAACGCGGTCAACGATTCCCGCAAAACGGTAGGTTTTTCCGTCTCGCAGCCGGATCGTGTCAAAATCCAGCGACAGATTCGCTCTGCCCGAAACCACACCGGATTTTTGTCCGTTGACGCGACCTTCGATAACTGCCCCTTGATACTGCGAAGGAGTGGTGACAGTCATCGAAAAACGATCGCCGTCGCGGAAGGTTTTGGTTGAAAGCGGTGTGTCGAGAGTTGCAATTATTCGTGTATTATTCGCCACGATAAAATCGTTATAATTTCCGTTATTTGTCGGATAATTCGTGTTCGGATAATTTGTCTGATTATTAATGTTATCCCAACGCGCGATTTGGTCGGTCTTGTCATAAACGCTTGTCACCGTAACGGTTTCGTTCCGGTTTTCCAGATAAACACGGCGCGTGACGCGAAGCTGACGATTATTGGTCGGCGCAAAACTGACATAGAAATCGTTCATCCGGTCGCCTTCATAATCGATCGTTAAATCATTATTTGTCGCCGTTGCGCGAATTTGAACCGTGCGACCGTTCGGATTTGTTTCCGAACGCGAAACGCCGTCGGCGTTAAAAGAAACCTGCGGCGACATTGATGATGCTAATGTTATCTGCTGACCGCGTTTTTCAATCGCCAAAGTATCCGGCGAACGCAAACGACGCTCAAGATTGCGCTCGATCCGGTCACGCTGGTTGGAATTGATATTAGTGACGACCCTTGCAATCGCGGTTTGAACATTGTCGCTTTGACTCGTATTTAAACTGTAAGTTCCTGTCAAACGCGCATCGAAACCGCGCGGATTCGGCGGGTAATTAGGAGTTGGCGGATAATTCGGATTATTCGGTATCGTATTCCAATTCCAACTGACGCGATAATAACCCGCCAAAGTATTCAAATCCGTGCGAATCAGATTCCATTGATTTTGCGCAGTCGTATTGATCCGGTTATTGCGCATAAAATTATCAATCAGCCCAGCGCGATCCAAAACTTCCTGGACATCATTCGAACTCGAGCGGCGCGACCTGAAATTGTTGCTCAAATTATCGGTCGAGTTTTCAAAATCGCTGACAAAGGAAGCAAGTTGTTCTCTAAGCTGAGTGCCGTTGTTTCGGTTGTCGAAAATGCGTTCGATCTGTCGTTTGAAAGTATCGGTGCGGGTTTCGACCCGAGTGATAACGGTTTGCACCTGATTATCGGTCACACGATACGGGCGAACTTGTCCCGAGACACTTAATGCCATCGATAAAACGGTTGCAAATAATGTGAAATTAATAAACCTCTTAAATTTTGAAATCATATTTTCTCCTGATCTTGTATGTTGACTGATTTAGATTTGCCCTTCCGTTATCACCAACAACCAATATCAACAACGGCAACAAACGTGCCATTGACCGGTTTTTTTCCGATAACTTCTGTAAATAGGGTATTTATTTGAATTTCAGGAAGTTTTTTGAGTTGAGGATCAGGGGACGCGCTGCAACATAACAATACATATTTTAATGAATAATTAGGGGAAGTCTGACCGAAAAGACTGAACCTTTTCCCTCGCCCTCGCTTTTGGCTTCGATGGTTCCGTTGTGGAGCTTGACGATATGTTGAGAAACTGCCAAGCCCAACCCCAAACCTCCGAACTTTCTGGTTGTTGAGCTGTCATATTGGCTGAAACGGTCAAAAATATGCGGCAAAAACTCAGGATCGATGCCTCTGCCGCTGTCTTCGACAATGATTTCCAGACAGTTTTCATTTTCCTGCATCCGGGTTATTATCCTGCCTTCGGAGGGCGTAAATTTGATCGCGTTCGATAAAAGATTAACGATGACTATTTTTAGTTTTTCGGCATCGCCGAGAATTTTTTGCCCGGCAAGCCGATTTTCTTTGATAAATGAAATACCTTTTTTGAGCGCCGCCGGTTCGACTTCCAGATAAACATTTTCAACGACTGCGGCGCAATCAACCTCGTTTTTTTCGAGATTATCCGTACTTGAAACAAGCTGCGAATAATTTAAAAGATCTTCGACCAAATTTGTTTGAAGCCGCAGATTTTTTTCTATTTTTTGCAGAGCAAGTTCTTTCGTATTGGTTGATAAATCCTCGCTCTTTAAAATTCTCGTCCAACCGGCAATGGCATTTAAAGGCGTCCGCAGCTCGTGCGAGACAACCGAAATAAATTCGTCCTTGGTCGCATTGGCGGTTTCCGCAATGCGCCGTGCTTCTTGTTCCTTTTCGAGCAAACCCTGAATTTGTCGTTCTGATTCGGTCAAATCATCAGCCGTTTCCTGAAGTTTTGCGCGGGTTGATGCTTCCCAATAAGTCATCCCGAACAAAAGCAGACTAAAAAGCAGCCCGCACAAAAAAATGAGCGGCGTCCAATTAACACTCGATTGCAGGGCGAATGACGGCAGCGAATCAAATTGGATAAACCAGCGCCGTCCGCCGACATCTATTTCATTCTCCGTCGAATAGGTTTCGCTGAGTTGCCCGGCTAGGTTTTGTCCACTGACATTTTCGGTCTGCGCCAAAAGATTTTCAGAATTAGCGGCACCGTCGTAGATTCTGATGACGATATCGTTAATTCCGGAATTGTCCTGCACATCCTTCAAAAAGTTCTTTGCCCGAAATGGACTGTAAATATAACCCTGCAGATTTTGCTGCCGAACTTCGATGCTTTCGGGCATTTCACCGTTTTTATAAACCGGTAAATAGATCAAAAAACCAAACTGCCGGTCCTGATCGTTTTCCTGCAATAAAACCACTTTGGCAGTTGCTGCCGGAGCTCCGGTATCTCGTGCCATTTGCATTGCTTCGAGACGATTTTCTTCGGTGGTCATATCAAACCCGACGGCTTGTTGATTGCGCTCATTTAAGGGCGCCAGATAAACTATCGGCTGATATTCTTCTTTCTCGGTTTCAGGGAAAATTTTAAAGTCGTTTAAACCTTCGGTTTTCATATCGGCAATCAATTTTTCACGTTCGTCTTTCTTGGTCGTTTTCGAATAACCAATTCCCTGCGTGCCGAAATAGTTTTTTTCAAGTTCGAGACTTTCCACAAAATTTGTAAATTTTTTGCGATCGAGATCGTTTGCCGATTCGATAAAACCGCGTCCGGCTTTGAGAAAAGCAACATACAATCCGATCCGGTTTTCCATCGAAGTACGAATCCGGTTAACGCCGTTGTAAAATCTCGTATTATCTTTGCTTTTCGCGCTTTGGTAAAAAAGAAAGGTTGCTCCGATCGTAAGGATGATGGAAAAAAACAAAACGAAATAAGGAAATTTTACACTTTCCCTGATTTTTCCGTTTTTAGTTTTTACTTCAAATACCCTCACGAAAATTTTTATCCTTCCCTTTTCTGATCATTTCGGCAAAAGCGAACACAAAATCATTTAAGTTTTAGAGGTCAGCAATAAATATGCCTGAAAAATTTGCTTTCCTTCCGCAAGCTCTTAATATTGTTATAAATATCTGAATTTCTTCAACTTGTATGAATATTTTACATAAATGTTTGGTTTCATTGCAAAATTTCGATTGTTTGGCTTACTTTTATTTTGCCCGGTCAACTCTAATTCTAATAAACCTCATTTTTTCAATTACTTAATCTTTGGCATTTGGATTGCTAAATCAATTTTCAGCTTTTCCATTTTTTTTTAGGAGTTGAGTTTAAATATGTCAGAAGAAAATAGCACAGGTACAAATTTTATTTGGGCGGTGACATTAATCATCATCGTCGCGATTATTGCCGGAGCAATGTATTACAGCGGCTTTCTCGGCGGCACGAAAAAAGAGAAAATCGACATCAACGTGACCGCGCCGGCAGCCCCTTCGAGCCGTTAGTTTATTAATTTTTCTATATTTAGCAGAAAAAGATGTCCTCTAAAAAGTTTTAGAGGACATCTTTTTTCGATTAAATTCGCTCTTCTAAATTATGTCTTTTGATCATTCCGTAAAGCCGCGGGCGATAAAGTCCTAAAAGATTTGCCGCCGCCTGTTTATTGCCATTGGTGCGTTTGAGCGCCGCCAGGACAACTCCGGTTTCCAATGAATCAAAAACATCCTTCTGCTCAACGCCTTCAGTCGGTTCCGACAAATTATCGACAATTAGTTTGCCGACTTCTTCAAAAAGATTTTCTCCACTTAAATTATTGTTAACCGGAAAACTTTTATTTTCGTGACTTCCGCCATTGTTCGAAAAGTGATTGTCGAAAGACTCGCTTTCAACCGGTGCGGGCAGTGAATTAAAAGCAAACGAAACCGTCGTTGCCGAAGTTTTTGGAATGTTTAATTCGGTGATCGTATTCGTTTTGCAAAGCAAAACCGCCCGTTCGATCGTGTTTTGAAGCTCGCGCACATTGCCGCGCCAATTATAATTGAGCATCTGATCAAAAGCATGCTGCGAAAATTTATTGGCTTTGCCTTTGTATTTTTCGGCATACATTTCCAGAAAATGCTCGGCGAGCATCGGAACATCTTCCATTCTTTCGCGCAAGGGCGGAATTTTTATCTCGATCGTGTTGATCCGGTAATACAAATCTTCGCGTAAATTTCCGTCTTGAATGGCTTCAAACGCGCTACGATTCGTCGCGCAGATCAGCCTGAAATCAACTTCTTGCGGTTTGTCGCTGCCGACCCGGTAATAAACTCTTTCCTGCAAAACCCGCAGGAGTTTTGGCTGAAGCTCGATCGGCATTTCGGCAATCTCGTCCAATAATAAACTGCCCGTGTTGGCTTGCCCGATAAAACCGCTTTTGTCGCTCGTCGCGCCGGTAAATGAACCTTTCGTATGCCCGAAAAGCTGCGATTCGATCAGATCTTTCGGCAAAGCCGAACAGTTCACTTTCACAAACGGCTTTTTTGAACGATGGCTTTTGTAATGAATCGCATTGGCGATCACTTCTTTTCCGGTTCCCGATTCTCCGAGAATCAAGATATTCGCATCCGATTCGGCAACGCTTTCGATCATTTCGTAGATCGACTGCATCGTCCGGCTTCCGCCGATTATTCCTTCGTAAGACGTGCGGCTCGCCAGCTTTCCGCGAAGTTCTTTGATTTCCTTTGCCTGCTGTTTACGCTCGACGGCTTTGCCGATTAACAAACTCAGTTCCTCAAAATTAACCGGCTTTTCGACATAGTGAAACGCACCGGCTTTGGTGGCTTCAATAGCTTTTTCCATTGAGCCGAATCCGGTGATCATGATGATTTCCGTGTCAGGCGAAATTTGCTTGGATTGCTTGACCATCTCGATGCCGTTCAAATCGGGCAAATTCAAATCGGTCAAGATTATGTCGAACTCGGTTTCACGAACGAAGTCCAAAGCCTGTTGACCGCGTTCGGCGGTCGTGACATTGAAACCTTCGTCTTTGAGCCGGAATTTCATAAATTCCAGCGTTGCTACATCATCGTCAATCACTAATGCTTTATATGCCATAATTGCACCTGACTATTATTATTCAAACTTGTATTATTGAGTGAGTTTTTATTATTGTATCAAAACCAAACTCACAAACATACGGCGAGCTTGAGTTCTGATTTAATGAGGGAGAGGTAAGCCCCTTTCTTCTTACCCCTCCCGATAGTCCACAACTTGTCGGTTATGGAAACTTAATTTGTGGCTTAAACTTGATTCGATTTTTAACCAAACAATCTAAGCACGGTATTAGTTAAATCGGCAATGATTGTGCCAAAAAGCACTAAGCCTCGTGTTTTGATAGATTTAGCTTTTTTTTCAAGGAAGCTCTGCCCATCCATTTTTCATACTTCTGTAATATTTTCGTACAGTTTATTTTATTTTTCAAATCATTTTAAATTCAATACAAACCTGGACAATTTCAAACTACCGAAGCGTATTATTTTAATACCATTCGTCAAATCGAAGTAGGCAAAAAAATACTGGCAATCAGCACAATCCTTTATTTTACTTAATTTTAAGATTGTGGCACGGGAATTGAAATAGTCGTTGTCAAATGCTGACACGCATAAATTTGGAATTTTGAAAAAGGAGAAAAAAAGATGTTAGAAACAATTATCGTAATTTTATTGGTTTTATGGTTACTCGGATTGGTTGGCGGTGTACAACTTGGCGGACTTTTACATCTGTTGTTAGTCATCGCATTGGTGGTTTTCGTAATTCGGCTTTTGACCGGCAGAAGGGCTGTTTAACCTATTGGATAAAATTGACCAACAACAATTTAGGTAAATTCAGTTTTTCTTTCGACTGACCTCGTATTCTTTTGAATGACGAGGTTTTACCCTTTTTTAAAGTAGGTTCAAATTCTTAATTTTTGCAAGTGGTATAATTTTTATGTTCCGAACAAACCATCGTTCGAATTCTTCGTCTGGTAATTCATACGAGACGATAAAGCCAGTTAACAATATGGAATTTCCGCTTGAGGCTCAAACGGTTGATATTTTCAACAATTTATTTTCAATTTACGGAACGATCAGTCCGCGGGGGAAAGTGTTGGCATTAGCCGGGAAAATCTTTGAAAAAACATTGCTTGATCCAAATCTTTTAACCGGTCAAAATCTGACGGAAACGGTTTTTTGGCAATCGTCGGAACAGAATTATCAAATGATAACCTGCGCCGTCGAGGCAGCCTGTAAGGGCATTATGTCAAAAACAATTCTTGAATTCAGAATCAGCAAAGAAGAAATAAGTTTTATCGAACTCAATCTTTGCCCGGTTTACAGCGAAGAGCAAAACCTCAGACAGATCAAACATATTTTTCTGTGCGGTCAGGATGTGACAGCGCGTGAGAAGGAAATCGAATTCTACAAAAAACGCAGTGAACAATTTCTTTATGCCGCCGAAAGCGCCGAAGTCGGGTTGTGGTTTTGGGATATCCCCGAAGAAAAAATCTTCTCAACTCCGAAATGCAACGAATTTTTCGAACTCTCGCCGTATGAAACGATCGTTTACCCCGATTTTTTGGAAGCAGTTCATCCTGACGACCGGCAACATCTGATCGACATTTTTTTTGAATAACAAAAAGAAGGCACGGAATATGATGTCGAATACCGCGTTCTGCAATCGGACGGAAATATTCAATGGCTTTCAACACGCGGTAAAACTTATCTTGACTTTGAAGGAAATCCGGCAAATATGATGGGCATTGTCCGCCGGATCACCGAACGGAAAAATGCCGACAAAGAGCTTTCGAGAGTTTACGCGCTTGAAAAAAAGGCACGCGACGAAGCCGAAGAAGCAAATCGAACAAAAGATTATTTTCTCGCGCTGGTTTCGCACGAATTGCGGTCGCCGCTCAACGCCATCCTGGGTTGGACGAAAATTCTGCTGACCAAAGTGGTTGACGACGAAACGCGGCAAAATGCGCTTGAAACGATCGAAAGAAGTGCCTTGTCGCAAGCCAAATTGATCGGCGATCTGGTCGATTCAGCCCGAATTGCCTCGGGGAAACTGCGGCTCGAATTGTGTCCGATGAATATTTTCGATGCGGTCAACACGATTTTCAATTCGCAAAAACCGGCGGCGGAAACAAAACAAATCAATCTTCAGTTTAATTTTGATACGCAAAACGCCAGCGTTTTCGGCGATCTGATCAGACTCCAGCAAGTTTTCACAAACCTTTTAACCAATGCCGTCAAATTCACGCCTGAAAACGGAAACATTGAAATACATTTAACGACCGACAACAAAAATGTTTTTGTTTCCGTCAAAGATAACGGTCAGGGAATCAGCGCCGAAATTTTGCCGCGAATTTTCCGTCAATTTTCGCAAGGAGATCAAACGGTTTCACGCGATCAGGGCGGTTTGGGCTTAGGACTTTCTATCGTCAAAACGCTGGTTGAAAAACACGAAGGAACGATTACGGCACAAAGCGACGGCATCGGACAAGGCGCCATTTTCACCGTCCGACTGCCTTTATATTTTTCGCAAAATAGTTTTGCGGGTAAAAAAGAAGTAGCCTTAAATGGTGATGAAAAACCATTAGCGAATTTAAAAATATTGTTCGTCGAAGATGATACCGATTCGCGCGAGGTTCTTCAATTGTTCCTTGAACAAAATGGCGCAGTGGTCGAAAGCGTCGAATCAGCGGCAAAAGCCGTCGAGATTCTTGAAAATTCAAAAGGCAATTTTGATGTCATTATCTCGGATCTGGCAATGCCGAATGAAGATGGTTATTCGTTGATCTCGCGAATCCGGCAATTTCCGGTTGAAAAATGCGGAAAGACTCCGGCTTTGGCTTTGAGTGCTTTTGCGACAAAGGAAAATAAAGAGCGGGCATATCTGTCCGGGTTTCAAAAATATCACACCAAGCCGTTTGAACCGGATTTATTAATTAAAGATATACTCGGTTTATTGAGAAAGTAAAAAAAAGTTTGCAAGTTTTAACTTGCAAACTTTTTTTCTTTATTGTTTTACCTTTCGGAAATTTGTTTATCCTTTCATTCTTTGCGCTTTTTCGACCATTTCGACGAATTCGCCGCGATAGTTTTTCAAATCATTGCCGCGCGCCGAATTGGCAATCCGGTAAATCGTGCTGAAATTGGCGTCGCCTTTATAATTTGAATCGCGCAAAAGCATTCCGAAACCGGCAACCGCCGAAGCAAAACGCAGATTTTCCGAGGCGTTTTCAAAAGCGTTGCTTTGATCGAGCAAACCCATCGTCAAAAGCCGGCTTTCGTTTTGATCAGGTTCTTTGTAGCGCAGTTTAACGGTCAAAAGCTCGGCATTGAAACGCGTCTCCGAGGGTTCGACCTTACTGTAGCGAAGTTCGTCAACGCCCGGATTTTCGATCTTTTGACCGGCGGGAACGATTTCGTAAAGCGTCGTTACGGTATGTCCGGCACCGATTTCGCCCGCGTCCTTTTTATCGTCGTTGAAATCTTTATCCGCCAGCAAACGGTTTTCGTAACCGATCAGCCGGTAACCGGCGACCTTTGCCGGATTGAATTCGACCTGAATCTTGACATCTTTCGCAATCGTGTAAAGCGTTCCGGCAACCTGCTGTCCGAGCGCTTTGCGCGCTTCGTCGCTTGAATCAATATAAGCGTAATTGCCATTGCCTTTATCGGCGAGCTTTTCCATCATCGAATCGTTCAGGTTTCCCGTTCCGAACCCTAAAACCGAGAGAAAAATATTGCTTTGGCGTTTTTGTTCGATCATCGAAACAAGCTCGTTGTCGCCCGTCAGACCGACATTAAAATCGCCGTCGGTCGCGAGGATCACACGATTGTTGCCGTTTTCAATAAAATTATCCTGCGCGACCTGATAAGCAAGCCGAATTCCCTGCCCGCCGTTGGTCGAGCCGCCGGCTTCGAGATTGTCGAGCGCCGCAATGATCGCCGGTTTATCGTCGGCAGAGGTCGAAGGCAAAGCCAAACCGCTCGCGCCCGCATAAACGACGATCGCGACGCGATCTTTGTCGGAAAGCTGATTGACCAATGTTTTCAAACCCTGTTTCAAAAGTGGCAAACGGTCGGCAGGCTTCATTGAACCCGAAACATCGACAAGAAAAACGAGATTCGACGGCGGAACATTGTCGAGCGAAACTTTTTTGCCCTGCAGACCGATCTGGACGATCTTATGTTTCGTGTTCCACGGGCAAACCGCGACTTCCGTATTGACCGAAAACGGCACATCGCCCGAAGGCTGCGGATAATCGTATTCAAAATAATTAATTAATTCTTCGATCCGCACCGCATCTTTCGGCGGCAAGCTGCCCTGATTCAAAAACCTGCGCACATTGGCATACGAAGCCGTGTCGACATCGATCGAAAAAGTCGAAAGCGGCGCGCGGACAGTTTCCAGAAACGGATTCTCGGAAATTTCCGCGTACCGCTCGCCCTTAGTGCTTTTTTCGTCAAAAACTCCGTCTTGTTTGGCAGCCGAAGATGTATTTGCTGTTGATGTGCCAGGCGTTGGGTACGGCTGATTTTGGGAATAATCCGCCGATTTATTTTCGGCAATTTCGCTTTTTCCGGCGTAACCCGCACAACCCGATAAAATCACCGAATACAACAAAACCGCCGCGATTAAAATTTTGTAATTTGAAACAGATGTTCTTCTTCTCATAAAAATTGTCCTCTCAAAAAAGAAAATGCAAGTTTGAAACTTGGCTGAAAACCGTTTTATGCGAAAAGAACGGTTCAGCTATTTCAAACTTGCAAGAAATTTTTAATTTTTATGATTTTTTATTGCGGAACAGCAGTTCCTCTCAAAATCGATTTTTTAACCACCGGCGAATTTCCGTAAACTAATAAAACTTGATGCGCACCGGCTAAACCAACATTTTCGTTCGTCAGATAAGAACCGTTTGCGCCATCCAGAACATCAAAGGCAACATAAAGATTTGGTTGCGCCGTGCCCAAACCGCTTAAGACAAAATTCGATTCAACGGTAATTGTTTTACTGTTTCCTTCTTTGAAAGGCTCAACTAAAGTTTTCTCCATCAATACTTGGGCATTTTCATAATTTTCCATGGTAAAAATGCGCGGTCGAATAGAAATCTGTTTCGGCGCTTCGCCCTTGCCGTTCCAGTACAAAATTATTTTTGAAACAAATTTGTTCTCCGGCTTAAAGTAACTAGAATTTACTACGTAATATGAAAAATCTTTTTCCTTGATTCTTTTGGGATAACAGGAATACGGTTTGACCTCGCGGGTTTCCGTCGGCGCGAGCGGCGGTTTGACGGCTTCTTTGGGCGGAATCGAAGGCGCGTAGAAAAACGCGTAAACTAGTGCAAAAGACGCAAAAATAATACTAAAAATCGCAAAACCAAAAATATGTTTTTTCATGGCAAACTTCTCCTTATTCAAAAACTAGAACGATTGTAACGAATTTGCTTGCAAAATTACAAGAAAATTTGTTCAGTTTGACAACTTTCGACGTTCCGCTATTTCACGCTTGAAGCCAGAGCATTGAACAAAATCATTTCGCGGGCGGCGCAAGTTTAATATAAGCAAACTCGACCGGGATTTCCTGTGCCGTGTTGCAGACGATCAAACCGACCTGAACGGTTTCGGGATAGCTTGACGCGTAATTGCCGACTTCTTTCCATGCGCCGCCCGGTTCGCGCCAAAACGCGGTAAATTCCTTGCCGATGCGCCGCAGTTTCAGTTCGACAACCGTCGCCGTGGTCGGGAATTTTTCCTGCGTCGCGAGCGGTTCGTAAGACTCATCTTCACGGACATCGAGCCGAATTCCGTTTTCGCCGCCGCCGACGCCGCCGAAACCGCGTTCGAGGCGTAAGTAATTATTATCGTTGCGAAAAACCAATAAGCCCGCGCCCTGATAAGTATCTTGCGGGTCTAATTTTACTTTTGTTTCGATCTCGAAATCGCCCGCAATCGTTTTTAACAATTGCGGTGCGGTGCGAGCTTCGCCGAACAGATCTTTGCCGGTCGGCACGACAATTTGCAGGACGCCGGATTTTAGATCATATTTTGTCGGATTGTATTTGCTGTCCGCATCGAGCCATCGCCAATCGTCGGGAAATCCGCCCGGTTCAAACGAAATGTCCAAAGGCTTTTCGATTTTTTCGCCCGTCGTCTGGTTTTGTCCTGCCGATGTTTTATTTGCCGCGCTGTTTGAATGGTTTGCGGTATTTGTTGAAGTGTTTTCAGCTCTATTTGCCGGATTTGCCGGTTTGTTGTCGGTTCTGTTTTGACTTTGGCAACCGGTAAACAAAAGAGATACCACAACCAAGCAAATTGCTTTTTTCATAAAATAATCTCCGAATTTCATGCAAACCGGGCTTCGATCAATTCTCCGCTTTTCTTGCCGTATTGCAAAGTCAGATTCGGATAAGTCAGCGGTTCGACCTCAAAATTTTCCGCGCCGAGAAAGATTTCCGCTTCGGCGATCGCCGTTAACGCGCCTTCGATTTCCAAAAACAAACCAAACGGAAGCACGTCTAAAACGATCTCGACCTCTCTGAATTTCCAGATTCGGCGCCGTTTTTCGTAAACCAGCGACCGGTGAAAACCCAAACTTTCAAAGATTTTGGAAGCTTCATCAAAATCCGCGACTTCGGTTTCATATTCGATATGATGTTTAGCGGCGAGTTCGTTTTCAACTTTTTGTTTATAGGTCAAGATCGTCCGTTGACCGATTTTCCGCAAACGCAAAACGGCTTGTCTCGCCAAAAGATCGCCGCCTAAAAAAAGAATGTTTTCTTCAAAGTCTTCGCCTTCAAATTCCGCGCCGATTTCTTTGAGCGCATTCAAAACGAACTGCTTTTGATTCTCGGTCAAACGATATTTTTTTTCGATCTCAATCGCCATTTTCGTATTTTTCTTTATGTTCCTGCAACATTTTCTGATAAGTTTCGTCCGTTTTGGCGAGATAATATTTCTCCGAAAAAATCCGCGCACTTTCCGCCTTTTCCGCGTCGAAGCCTTTCGGCAATTCGGGACGACCGTGGGCGCCCGAAACGCCTTTTTTGTCAGCCGGAACCGCGCCTTTGTATTTTTTGCCCGACGGATGATTCGCATAACGTCGGGCACGCGTAATGCCCATCTGCAAAAACTTTCGCGCCATATCCATTCCGACAAAATCCTTTTGCTTTTTATATTCGAGAAACATTTCGTAAATCTTCGCCGAAGATTCTTTTGCGATTTCGGGCGTTTTGAATCGCCAGTGCGGGATTATTTCGGATTTATACGGCTCAACCGTTAAAACTCCCTGTTCGCCTTTGCCGACGGTATAAAGCTCAGGATTTTTGCGCAGATCGAGATTTTTGTAATCAAGCGAATAATCAAACTTTTTGCTCATCTTTTCCTGAAAAGATAATACGCGGTATTCTTGTATAACAACACGAAGGGACTGAATATTACGATGAACGGCAGAATTAAAAGTAATGCGATCGTCATCTGGAAAAGCGTGAAAGCGCCATAAAAGAAATCCGAAACATTCAGAATATTATTTTTAACCCGCAACCAAAAGGGCAGACTTTTATAAAATTCATTTTCTAACTTTGTCGAATCCATTTCCAAACCTCCGGAATCGTCGCGCGTTTGCCGTACATCAGCATTCCGACGCGGTAAACCCGCGACGCGAGCCAGACCAGCCCGGCAATCGCCGCGCCGTTCAAGATGATCGAGAGCGCGATCTGCCAAAACGGCGGCATTTCGGTCAAGATTCTGATCGGCATCGTGACGGGCGCGAAAAACGGCGCGATCGAAACCCAGAATGAAAGATTCGAATTCGGATCGCGAATCACGGCAAAGCTAAACAAAAACCCGAAAACCAGAATCATGATCGGCGGAAACGAAAACTGCGAGCCTTCCTGAACGGTCGTCACCATCGCGCCGATCAGCGCAAAAATCGAGGCATATAGAAAGAATCCGAG
>CADEFG010000021.1 GCA_902826505.1 uncultured Acidobacteriota bacterium | reverse complement strand
AAACATAAATTCGGCAACGGCTTTGGCAAGCTCGGTTTTCCCAACGCCGGTCGGTCCAAGGAAAAGCAGAACGCCGTCGGGCGCATAGTGGTTTTCTTTGAGCGGTCCTTTGTTCAGACGCAATCTTTCAGCGACGGAGCGAACCGCATCTTTTTGCCCGATGACACGATTGGCGAGATCCATTTCCATGGCTGAAAACCGATCGGAAGTATCGCGGTAAATCATATCTTGCGGAATCCGCGATTCCTGCGAAATGACCTGGATAATATGTTCGGGTTTGACGACCAGCGAGCCGGGTTCATTGATTTCGACCTTGACCGAAGCCGTGTCGAGCCAGCCGATCGCTTTGTCGGGAAGATGCAGATTGCGAATATATTTCGGCGACATTTCGAGCGCCGTGTTGATGGCTTCGTCGGAAATCGTGACCGAATAATTTTTTTCAAGCCGCGGACGTAAACCTAAAAGAATTTCGCGCGTTTCGGCAATCGTCGGTTCGTTGACTTTGACCAGCCGAAAACGGCGCGAAAGCGCTTCATCTTCACCGATATATTCTTTGTATTCGGTAATTGTCGTCGCGCCGATGATTCGCAGTTCGCCTCTTGCCAGGCTGGATTTGAACATATTCGCCGCGTCGCTGGAAGTTCCCATTGCCGCGCCGGCGCCGATAATCGTATGCGCTTCGTCAATAAAAAGAATCAGGTTTTCCTTTTCTTTGACTTCGTCAATAATTCCTTTGATGCGTTCCTCGAACATCCCGCGAAGCATCGTGCCGGCGACGAGTCCGCCCATTTGCAATTGAACGATATGCGCGTCGCGAAGGCGGGCGGGAACTTTTTCCGGTTCGAGCTCGATCAATCTGGCAAGTCCTTCGACGACCGCCGTTTTTCCAACGCCCGGTTCACCGACAAGCATCGGCGAGTTTGACCGTTCGCGGTGACAGAGAATTTCGATCATCTGACGGATTTCTTTTTCGCGTCCGATCGTCGGCGGAATTTTGTCCTGCCGCGCGAGTTTATTCATCGAAACGCCGAAATGCCGTAGATACGAGGGCAATTCGTATTTTTGGCGAACTCTTTCTTCTTCTTTTTCGCGTTTGTGAATTCGTGTCCGCGCCGTTTGCGCGACTTCATCGGACGGCACTCCCAAATTTTGCAAAACATCATTTAAAACGCTTCTTTCATCATTCGAAAGAACATAAAAAATATCGCTGGCATCAATTACACGACGACCTTGCGAGCGCGCGCGGTCCATCGAGCGTTTAAAAAGTTCGGTTGTTTCGGGCGCAATGCGAAAACCTTTGCCCGTATGTTGTCTGCCGCTTTCCATTCGTTTTTCGATCAGCAATTTGACCGAACGCGGGTCAACCGCCAAATCGCGCATTGTCGAATTAAAAAGATCGGCTTCTTCGTCAGCCAGCGCGTGGAGGATATGCTCGATCGAAATATAGTTTTGGTCGCGTTTTTTTGATTCATCCAATGCAACCTCTAAAACCCGCCGTCCGCTCTCGCTGAATTTGTCTTTGTATGCGTCTATATCTGCCATAAATTTCTCTTAAATAAAACCAAAACTTTGATGCCGGAGCGCAGAAATAATCTGCCTCGAATATCATAGCACTTTGCCGCTGTCAGCGGAAAGATTTTTTGGGAAAGAAAACCGAAAATATCTAGCCTAAAACAGTAAATTCTTTCTGCTAAACACTTTATTCCGCGACTTCCGCCAGCACAAAAATAAAACCTTTGCCGCTGTCCTGCTTTTTGGCGGAAATTTTCGTAAATTTCACACCGCCGAAAGTGCCTTGATACTTTTCCGATAAAGGTTCTTTGGCATCTTTGAGCGGCGCGGAATTGCCGACATCAATTCCGAAAATTTGTCTCAAAGCCTCTTTTGAGGTCGGAAAAGGTCTGTCTAAAATCAGGTTGAAACTTTTCGCCCGTCCGCCGTAAAATCGAACTGCCAAACCTCTCGTTTGTCCCGCGATTTTGTAAAGTCTGTATTCGCCTTTGTTTTCGATCGGCTTTGATTCGTCAGGTTTACCGAAAGCAGTATCAAGTTCGGCAATTGACTTATCGGCAAGTTTCGGCACGTCAATAGTGTTTGATTGAGCGGATTTTACTGCGGCGTTTTCCGTTTTTACAGGCGCAATCGAATTGTTTGAGTGGTTTGAATTTTCCGGCTTCGTTTCCTGTGCTGTTTGACAACCAAAAGCCATCAGCAATAAGAAAGCCGCGAAACTCAAACTAAAAATTTTTATCATTTCAAATCTAAAATCAATTCCAGTTAAATAACGATTTGAGAACCTCTTTCGTGTCTTCCGCGCCCGTCAGTTCGAGCGAAACAAAATCTTGTCCGGCTTCTAAAATCAGCCGGAAATTCAAAAACGGGCAGCATTTGCGCTCTAGATCAATGATTTCGGCGAGAGTCTGCAAAGTCGATCCCGCGAGCGGAAAGCGATAAACAAACCCATCAGACAATTCCGCCGAATCAATCAGCGATTCGGCGGCTTTATCGAGATATTTTTTTCGTCGCGCCTGTAATTCCGTACCGGTCAGATAACAGGCAACCGGAATTTCCTTTTTCATCTTTTATTCACCGGCAGTTTGCGCCAGACCTTTGCCGACCTGCACCCGCGCCGGACGCAGAAGACGGTCGCCGAATTTGTATCCACGAGAATATTCCGCCGTAATGCGCCCGTCGTTTTCTTCATCGGTTTCGACCATATCGATTGCTTCGTGAACTTCCGGGTTAAAATCCGCGCCAATCGACGGCACGGCTTCAACGCCGACACTCAGTAAGGCTTGCTCAAACGAACGCGCCGTACCTTTGACGCCGCCCAAAAGATGGTCGAGCGACGAATCTTTCTCGGCGTGGTCGATCGCCAGATTCAAATTATCCAGAACCGGCAAGAGCGTTGTTAAGAAACTGAACTGACCTTGTTTGGCACGGTCTTCCAAAGTTTTCTGCATGCGTCCGCGCATTTCCTGAGTTTCGCGCTCGATCTGAGTTTTGATCTCCTCAAATTTCGCCTGCACGCCGAGAAGCTTTGATTCTGCCGCTTCGCGCCGTTCGGTTTCGGCTTTGAGCCTGTTTTCGAGTTCTGTTTCGCGCATTGATTTTACGGACGGTTTCGACGTTTCCTCGTCCGGGTTTAGTCTTTCGCCATCGGAATTAAATTTTCGTTTATCGTTCACCGGAATTTTCCCTTCGTCTTCTTCTAAAATTTCGTCTAAAAGTTCTTCGCTGTTAAAATCTTTCTCGTTCATCTTTTTTTTATTAAACCAACTCATAAATTTTGATAAATAATTTGCATCTCTCAGTCTAACAAACCATTTACCTTTTGGGAAAAATTAGCCACCGAAGAACCCCGAGTATTACAGAGTTTTTAAAATCATTCTCTCAGCTCTCTGTGAACTTCGGTAGCTAAAACCCTTACGCCGAAGCTGTCGCCGATTCGGGCGTGAATTTCAACGCACCATTTTCTTCCGCAACGTGAATTGTCTGACCGCTGCGGATTTCGCCGTTCAAAAGTTTGATCGCGAGCGGATTTTGAATCAGCGTCTGAATCGCCCGTTTCAAAGGTCGCGCGCCAAATGCCGGGTCGTAGCCTTCTTCGGATAAAAGCACTTTCGCCGAATCCTCGAGGACGATTTCGATTCCGCGTTCCGCCAGATTTTTCCGCAATTTTTCGAGCTGAACCTCGATGATCTTTTCGATCTCGGCGCGTGAAAGCTGTCCGAAAATGACGATGTCGTCAATCCGGTTCAAAAATTCCGGCTTAAAATGATTGCGCAAAACGTCGGTGATCATTTCCTTGATCGGCGTATCGACGAGCGCCGAAGCCTGAATTTCACGCGAACCGAGATTCGAGGTCATAATCAAAACCGTGTTTTTGAAATCAACCGTTCTGCCTTTCGAATCGGTCAGTCGCCCGTCGTCCAAGATCTGCAAAAGCACGTTGAAAACATCCGGATGCGCTTTTTCGATCTCGTCGAACAAGACGACCGAGTAAGGTCTGCGCCGGACGGCTTCCGTTAATTGTCCGCCTTCGTCGTAGCCGACATATCCGGGCGGCGCACCGATCATCCTGGCGACCGCGTGTTTTTCCATATATTCCGACATATCGAGCCGCACCATCGCGCGTTCGTCGTCAAACATAAATTCCGCCAAAGCCTTCGCCGTTTCGGTTTTGCCGACGCCGGTCGGACCAAGAAAGATAAACGAACCGATCGGACGATTCGGGTCTTGTAAACCGGCACGCGCACGCCGCACGGCGTTTGCCACCGCTTCCAAGGCTTCGTCTTGCCCGATCACGCGTTTGCGAAGATTTACTTCCATCGTCACGAGTTTTTGCATTTCGCCTTCGAGCATTTTGCTGACGGGAACGCCCGTCCATTTCGCGACGACCTCGGCGACATCTTCCTCGTTGACTTCTTCCTTCAAATAAACGCCGTCTTTTTGCAGATCAGCTAAGCGAGATTGTTCGCTCTCGAGCTGTTTTTCGAGAGTCGGAATCGTGCCGTACTGCAATTCAGCGGCAAGGTTCAGATCGCCGGCGTTGCGGGCTTGTTCGAGCTGTAATTTTGCTTCTTCGAGCTTTTCCTTGCCGACGCGCATTTTGCCGATCTCGTCTTTTTCCGACTGCCATTTCGCCTTCATTCCGCCCGATTTTTCCTTCAGATCGGCGATTCGTTTTTCGATGTCTTCGAGCCGCGCCTTGGCTTTTTCGTCGGTTTCCCGCGAAAGCGCCTGCCGCTCGATTTCAAGTTGCAAGATCTCGCGCTCAAGAACATCGATCTCGACCGGCAAGCTGTCGATTTCGATCCGCAGTTTCGAGGCGGCTTCGTCGATCAGATCGATCGCTTTGTCGGGCAAAAATCGGTCTGTGATATAGCGATTCGAAAGCGTTGCGGCGGCGACGATCGCGGCATCTGTGATCCGCACGCCGTGATGAACTTCGTATTTTTCCTTCAGTCCGCGCAGAATCGCGATCGTGTCTTCAACATTCGGTTCGCCGACATAAACCTGCTGAAAACGTCTTTCGAGGGCTTTATCTTTCTCGATATATTTTTGAAATTCGTTGAGCGTCGTCGCGCCGACGCAGCGCAGAGTTCCGCGCGCGAGCGCCGGTTTGAGCATATTCGAAGCGTCGATCGCACCTTCGCCGGCGCCCGCGCCGACGAGTGTGTGAAGTTCGTCAATAAACAAAATGATCTGCCCGTCCGATTTTTCGATCTCCTTTAAAACCGCTTTCAAACGGTCTTCAAACTCGCCGCGGTATTTCGCGCCGGCAAGCATCGAACCCAGATCAAGCCCGACGAGCCGTTTGTTTTTCAAAGTTTCCGGCACATCGCCCGAAACGATGCGCTGTGCCAAACCCTCGACGATCGCCGTTTTACCGACGCCCGGCTCGCCGATCAAAACCGGATTATTTTTCGTTCGGCGGGATAAAACCTGAATCGTCCGCCGAATCTCGTCGTCGCGCCCGATCACCGGATCGAGCTTGCCTTTGCGGGCGCGTTCCGTTAGATCCATCGCGTATTTTTCGAGCGCCTGAAAATTTTCTTCGGCATTCTGGTCGGTGATCCGCGCACCGCCGCGCATTTCAGTGATGACTTTTTCGGCAATCTCTTTTGTGACGCCGTTCGAGCGCAGGATTCTGCCCGCATCACCTGCTTTTTCGTCAGCGATCGCGAGCAGTAGATGTTCGGTCGACATATATTCATCCAACATCTTTTCGGCTTCTTTCTGCGCCTCTTGAAAAATTGCGTTGATCCGCGAAGAAAAATATTGCTGACCGCCCGAAACCTGCGGAAAACGGGCAATTGCCGCCTGGACATCGGTCAGAATCGTCTGTGCGTTGGCGCCGATTTTCCCTAAGATCGGGCGCAGGGTTCCTTCCTTCTGCTCAAGCATCGAAGCGAGCAGATGTTCCGGCTCAACCTGCTGATTCTGATTCTTTTCGGCAACGCCGATGGCTTCCTGAACTGCTTCCTGTCCGCGAATTGTAAATCTGTCAAATCTCATTTTTATTAGTGATTAGTGATGAACGGTGAGTGACGAGTTTTAGCTTTTCACTAATCAAACTCACCACTCACCGTTCAATACTAAATTAAATATCAGCCATTTGCCGTTTTTGCTTCCGTCTCGATCGGTTTCGGTTCGGAAACATTTTCGCCCGCGATTTTAATCTTTCGCGCTTTTGTTTCGGCACGTTTCGGCAGCTCAACGCGCAGCACGCCGTTTGTAAAATCAGCCTTCGCGCCTTCCGCCGTAACCGTCTGCGGCAAAGTAAATGAACGTGTGAACGCGCCATACGAGCGTTCGACGCGATGATAATTATCGCCGTCGTCCTTTTTCTCGAATTTGCGCTCGCCGCGCACCGTCAAGACGTTGTTTTCAATTGAAACGTCAACGTCTTCGCGTTTCATGCCGGGCAGTTCGGCTTCGATCACCAAATTTTCCTTGTTTTCGAAAATATCAACGCTCGGACTCCACGTACCGCTTGTAAAACCTTCTTCGGAACCACGTGAAAAGTTTGATACAAAAAGACGATTCATTTCATCTTGTAAACTTCGAAGTTCACGAAAAGGATCATATTTAATGATGTTCATAACTATTTCCTCCTAAAAAGTTTATTGATTCAGACTAACTGTTAGTCCAAAATCATAATAAAACCTGAGTGCCTTGTTGTCAAGTCTGGAGAGAAAAATTTTTAGTTCGGAAAAATTTTGCTTTTTCGCTTTTTTCGGATGACACTTTGCGCTTTTGTCGGTTATATTTAGCGAGAGCAACTTTCCAAACTAACAGCCATTGTTTCAAAAAAATCTTGAAATACAGTATTAATTTGCGGCTGATTTATAAAAATGAAAATTCTTCGTGAAATATTTTCACCGCTGATCGCGGTCGTCGCGGCGTTTATCGTCGGCGGCATAATCGTCTTGCTGATAAAAGACGATCCATTACAAACTTATAGTCTGCTAATCGGCAATTCATTCGGTTCGTTAAAAGACATCGGCTGGACGCTTTTTTACGCGACGCCTTTGATTTTTACGGGTTTGGCGGTCGCGGTGGCGTTTCGCTGCGGGCTTTTCAATATCGGTGCGGAAGGACAATTGTATGTCGCCTCGTTTGCCACGGCGTGGGTCGGGATTACGTTCGGCGGCGTGATCGTCAAGGTGACCGATGAATATATCCATTATCCGTGGGCGGATCTTTCGCCGTTTTTGCTGGTCCCGCTGTGCATTTTGACGGCGATCGTCGTCGGCGGTCTGTGGGGCGCGATCCCGGGCTTTTTACGCGCCCGGTTCGGCTCAAGCGAAGTCATCAATACGATCATGCTGAATTTTATCGGCATCGCGCTCGTCAGCTATTTGACGCAGTATCATTACAAGGTTTCGGGCGATCCGATTTTGGAAACCGCGCCGATCGGCAAAGCCGCCTACATTCCGCAGCTCAAGGAATACGTCTCATTTATTCCGTCGGACGTGCCGCTCAACTTTGCCTTTCTGATCGCGATTTTGATGTGCGTGCTCGTTTATATTTTCTTATGGAAAACAAAATGGGGTTACGAACTGCGGGCGGTCGGCGCCAATGCTTCGGCAGCGGAATACGGCGGAATTTCGCCAAAAAAACAGATCATTATCGCGATGACGATCTCGGGCGCGCTTGCCGGAATGGTCGCGATCAACGAAGTTCTCGGTTCGCGCCATTTGTATTATGACGGATTTTCGGCGGAGCTCGGGTTTTTAGGCATCGCGGTTGCGCTTTTAGGCAGAAATCACCCGCTCGGCGTGTTTGTCGCGGCGATATTCTTCGCGGTTCTGATGCGCGGCGAGATTTTCGTCGATGCTTTTACGCGCTACGTTTCCAAAGATATCGGCTTGATTCTGCAGGCGATTGCGATTTTGTTTGTGGCTTGTTTGCAAAAATACTCGAAGAAATAAAAATATGTCAGAGCTTTTTACCATATCCGTAATTATTTCCTTATTCTTTTCGGCGATTCGACTGGCGACGCCGTTGATCTTTGCGGCACTCGGCGGAATGTTTTCGGAGCGTTCGGGAATTATCAATATTGCGCTCGAAGGTTTGATGCTCGCCGGCGCATTTACGGCAGCAGTGGCGACCTATGAACTCAACAATCCATATCTCGGGCTGCTTTGCGGAATGGCGGCAGGCGGCGTGATGGCTTTGATTTATGCGGTTGCCGTGATTCAATTTGAAGCCAATCAGGTTGTTGCCGGAACCGCGATCAACTTTCTGATGCTCGGTCTTCCGCAATTGATCAGCGGCGCGGTCTACGATTCGTCGGGTTCGACGCCGCAAATCGCCAAAGACTATCTTCTACCTGATTTCGGAACATTTATCGCAAACACAAATTATTTTGTGATCAGAGGAATTTTGATCTTGATCACGCTCGTCGTCGCCAAAATAATTTACGATTGGTTGAGCGGGCGACCAAAAGCGATCGGCGGAAACTTTGATAAATTGATTGCGGTTGTTTTAGCCGTTGTCGCGGTTTCGCTTTTTACGATATTGCTGATGTTGTTCTCAAGCAGTATTTCGATCGCCTCGATTTTAGCGTTCGCGCTGATTCCGATCTGTTGGTATGTTTTATATAAAACACCGTTCGGTTTGCGGCTTCGCGCGGTCGGCGAAAATCCGGCGGCGGCTGATGCGGCGGGCGTCAATGTCATTAAATTAAGGTATGTGGCGGTAATTTTGTCGGGCATTTTGGCGGCGGCGGGCGGTGCGTATCTTTCAATCGGACAATCTTCGCTCTTTACGCGCGGAATGACCGCCGGGCGCGGATTTATCGCGCTTGCCGCGCTGATCTTAGCGAAATGGAAACCCGTACCGGTTTTGTTTGCCTGTTTGTTTTTCGGTTTTACCGAGGCTTTGACGATTCCGCTGGCGAACTACAAACTCGCTTCGGGCGAAAATATTCCGGTGCAGTTTGTCCAGATCATCCCGTATGTCTTGACGATCATCGTTTTGGCAGGATTTATCGGTTTGTCGCGCGCGCCGAAAGCTTTGGGGATTCCATACAGCAAAGAAAAATAAAGAAAGCCAGATTTTAACGGCTTGCTTCAAGTTTGAGATTTAATAATTGATTGAGCGAAATACCTTGCTGCATTGCCTCGATCGCCAGTTGACGATGCATATATTCGGGCATTCGCAAAACAAGCCGTCCGCTGAAAGACCGCTTACCGAAAGGTTCGGGAATCGGTTCCCCGGATTCTTTCAAATCATTCAATACAAAACCGACAACCGTTTTGATCTCGCTTAACGCTTCTTCCTGCGTGTCGCCGTGCGCGGCAAGCGACGGAAATTCGGTAACGCGGGCGATAAACGTTTCGTCCGCTTCAGACCAGCCGACGCTGTAAAGATAATATTCCGCCTTCGGTAAACTTTCTTTCTTGGTTTTGACTTGTTTTTTTGTCATTTTGCTAATTTATCTAGTTTTGTAGGCTTATCCGGAAAAATAATTTGTAAAAAGATTTTGGTAAACTTTTGATACTATATCAAGTATCATCTTGCAAATAGATAGATTTTAATTTCCTTAATGTCTATCTTTTGTGGTAAAAAATAATTCCTTTGATTAAGTTATTGACTTGAATATGAGTTACGAAAAAGCTATGGAAGCGGCGGAGTTTATCCGCCAGCAATATGATAAAGAGATCAAGATCGCGCTCGTTTTGGGCAGCGGTCTGGGCGCGTTTGCCGAAGATTTGGAAAATGCCGTGCGGATTCCTTACGAGGAAATCCCGCATTTTGCGCGTTCGACCGTCGAAGGTCACGCCGGACAGCTTGTTCTCGGCGAAGTCTCCGGCGTGCCGGTTGCGGTTCAGCAGGGGCGGTTTCATTTCTACGAAGGCTACGAGATGGAACAGGTTATTTTTCCGATGCGCGTTTTCGGTTTGATGGGAATTAAAAACGTTATTTTGACGAACGCGGCGGGAAGCGTGCGGACGGGATTTAAGCCCGGAAATCTGATGCTTCTGCGCGATCATATCAATTTGATGGGCGTCAATCCGCTGCGCGGCGCGAATGACGAACGGTTCGGTCCGCGGTTTCCCGATATGACCGAAGTTTACGACAAAGCTTTGCAGGAAATTGCCTACGACGAGTCCAAAAAAATGGCGCAGGAACGATTTGAAAGCGGTGCCGAAAAAGAACTAAAGTCGTTTATGTGGCGCGGCGTTTACTGCGCGCTTTCGGGTCCGACTTACGAAACGCCCGCCGAGATTCGGATGTTCAGACTTTTGGGTGCGGGCGCGGTTGGAATGTCAACCGTCCCGGAAGCGATCGCCGCGCGGCATCAGGGAATCAAGGTTCTCGGCATTTCGTGCATCACGAATCTCGCGGCGGGTATGAGCGACGAGCCGATCAATCACGCCGAAGTGATGGAAACCGGCACGCGCGTCGCCGGAATTTTTAAGGAATTGTTGAGAAGAATTATCTCTAAAATAAACTAATTTTGGTCTTTGGTCTTCGGTTTTCGGTTTTGGTAACCGATTTTAGCGAAGACCAAAAGCCAAAGACCAAAAACCTAATGATAATTGGAATTTGCGGCGGAACAGGTTCGGGGAAAACAACGATCGCGCGGCGGATCATCGAATCCGTCGGGCGCGCGCGCGTGATTCTGGTCGAACAGGATTCGTATTATCGAAATCTGGCGGATATGCCGCTCGACGAACGGCATCAGGCAAATTTCGATCATGTTGACGCGTTTGATAACGGAATGCTGGTGAATCATCTCAAGCGTTTGAAACAGGGACAATCGATCGAAATGCCGGTTTACGATTACAAAAATCATGTCCGGAGCGAGGAAACGATTCATCTTGAGCCAAAGCCGGTGATCGTCGTCGAGGGAATTTTGATCTTTTCCGAAGCGCTTGTTCTTGATTTATTAGACGTCCGGGTTTTTGTCGATACGCCGAGCGATATACGGTTTATTCGCCGTTTGCAGCGTGATATTGTCGAGCGCGGACGCACTGTTGATTCGGTCATCGAGCAGTATTTTGCGACCGTTCGTCCGATGCATCACGAGTTTGTCGAACCGTCGAAGCGCCACGCCGACATTATCATTCCGGAAGGCGCGAACACCGACATCGGCATCGAATTTATTTGCAGCAAGATCCGCGAGGAGCTCAGCGGCAGCGTCGAAAAAGAAATTTTTGTTTAAGAGGTTAAAAGTGGAAAAGTGAAAAAGGTTAAAAGTGAAAAAGCGGTTGTAATCTAATAAAAACAAACTTTTTCACTTTTTCACTTTTTCACTTTTCCACTTTGATATTTAATGGAAAATATAGAAAAGGAATTGGTTGAAGCGGCACGCGAAGTGCGCGAAAAAGCATACGCGCCTTACTCGAATTTCAAGGTCGGCGCGGCGATTCGGACCAAAGAAGGAAAAATTTACACGGGCTGCAACGTCGAATCGGCGAGCTACGGTTTGACGGTTTGCGCCGAACGCGTCGCGATCTGGAAAGCCGTTTCGGAAGGCGAAAAGGAATTTACGGAGATTGCCGTCGTTGCCGGAACCGACGAGTTGACGCCGCCGTGCGGTGTTTGCCGCCAGATCATCTGGGAATTCTGCCACGATATTCCGGTGATATTTGCCAACCTGAAAGGCGATACGGAAATCGTCCAGATGAGCGAACTTCTGCCGCGCGCATTCGATACGAAGTTTTTAAAGTGAAATGAACAGTTATGGGAATCCCTGATTTTCAAACAATGATGCTACCGCTTTTGAGCTTTGCTCAGGACAAAGCAGAGAATTCCACGCGAGAGGCAATTTCTTTTTTAACTGACTTTTATAATTTGTCAGAAGAAGAGATTTCCGAACAAATTCCGAGTGGTTATCAAACTAAATTATACAATCGTGTAAGTTGGATTTTCGTTCATTTAGAAAGAGCTAAGCTTCTTGAAAAAACTAGGCGATGATTTTATAGAATTACTGATCGCGGGCTTAATTTAATTCATGAAAATCCCGAAAAAATTGGTATTAAAACATTAAAACAATTTCCAGAATATGTTGAGTTCAAAAATACGAAACGAATCAAAGAAACGAACGCTAATTCTATTGAAGACGAAATTGAGTTGGTAAAAACTCCCGAAGAAAATCTTGATGAATCCTACAAAAAAATTAGGGAAAGTTTAGCGAATGAAATTTTGGACAAAGTAAAATCCTGTTCGCCTTTATTTTTTGAAAGATTAGTTGTCGAATTGCTTGTTGCAATGGGTTACGGCGGAACTTTACAGGATGCGGGAAAAGCTGTCGGCAAGAGTGGTGACGGCGGAATTGACGGAATTATCAAGGAAGATCGGTTGGGTTTGGACGTGATCTATTTGCAGGCGAAGCGTTGGGAAGGAAATGTCAGTCGTCCCGAAATTCAGAAATTTGCGGGCGCATTGCTCGGCAATCAGGCAAGAAAAGGCGTTTTTATCACAACCTCGGATTTCACGAAAGAAGCCAAAGATTATGTAAAAACCATCAGCAGTAATATAATTTTGATAAACGGCGAAGAACTCGCCGAACTGATGATTGATTACAATGTCGGTGTTTCCGTCGCGACGACTTACGAAATTAAAAAGATTGATTCGGACTATTTTTCGGAAGAATAAATTACATAAATTGCTTTTTCATAGAATTTTGTAGTAAATTCAGCTATGGAAAAGTTGAAAATTTATTTGGTCGTTTTTATTTCATTTCTTTTAGTCTTCCCGCAAACAATTTTTGCTCAAACAAACAAAACTTTGTCTAAATCAGATCAAACAGCGGATTTGTTAATCGTCGGCGGAACGGTCGTGACGATGAACGCTTCGCGCGAAGTGATCGAAGACGGTGCGATTGCCGTTAAAAACGGTGAGATAATGGCAGTCGGAAAAAGTTCGGAGCTTGCCAAAGCCTATCGCGCCAAACAGACGATCGATGCGAAAGGCAAGGTCGTCATTCCGGGTTTGATCAATACGCACACACACGTTCCGATGAGTCTTTATCGCGGAATCGCCGACGATCTGGATTTGCAGGAATGGCTCACGAAATATATCTTTCCGGCGGAAGCCAAGAATGTTAACGAAGAATTTGTCCGCGCCGGAACGCGTCTCGGATTGGCGGAATTTATTCGCGGCGGGACGACGACGTTTTGCGATATGTATTATTTCGAAGACGTCATTGCCGACGAAACTTCGAAAGCCGGCGTGCGCGCTGTGCTGGGCGAAACGCTGATCGATTTTCCCGCGCCGGACAACAAGACTTTTGACGAAGCGCTTGTTTACACCGAAAAGTTCGTCAAAAAATGGCAGGGAAATTCGCTCATCATTCCGGCGGTTGCGCCGCACGCGCCGTATACTGTTTCCGAAGAACATCTCTTAAAAACCCGCGCTTTATCGGATAAATTAAACGCGCCGCTCGTTATCCATCTCGCGGAAGCCGAAACCGAAACCGCGTTTATCGAGCAGAAACATCAGGGCATTCGTCCGATCGAATATGTCGAAAAGATCGGCTTCCTGAGCGACAAGACGATCGCCGCGCACGTCGTTCAGGCAAACGAAAAGGAACTCGACATCCTGAAAATGCGCGGTGTCGGCATCGCGCATAATCCGCAATCGAATATGAAATTGGCGGCAGGCGTCGCGCCCGTTCCGTTGATGCTCAAAAAAGATCTGCGCGTCGGTTTGGGAACGGACGGCGCGGCTTCGAACAACGATCTGAGCCTCTGGGAAGAGATGGACACGGCGGCAAAACTGCACAAGGTTTTCTCGAAAGACCCGAAGGTCGTTTCCGCCGAACAAGCCTTTATGATGGGCACGATCGGCGGCGCGCGCGCGCTTCATCTGGAAAATTTGATCGGCTCATTGGAAGTCGGAAAACGCGCCGATATCGTCATCGCCGGGTTTGAAAGTCTTAATCAAACGCCGTCGTATAATGTTTATTCGACGCTCGTATATGCGACCAAAGCCGAGGATGTGCAGACCGTTATCATCAACGGCAAAACGGTAATGCGCGATAAGCGTTTGCTCACGCTGGACGAAAATGTTATAAAGAAAGACGCAAACCTCTATCGTCAAAAAATCATCAATAGTCTGTCCGGCAATTAGACCAAGTTGAAAACAGCTTGCATTTTGATTTTTTGGAGTTTGTTTTGAAAGTTAATTGGGTCGCACAAGTGAGCCTTCATAGGTATGTAGTTCGCTTGACCTTTACGGAAAATTTAAGTCATAAAACAGGAGGACTGAAAATGCCGCTAAACGTCAGAAGGTCGTTCGCTTCATTGTTTTTAGTAGTATTTAGTTTTATTATTCTCAACGCGCAAACCACTCCGACGACGGCGCCGACATCCGGCGAAATAATGCGCGGGAGAATCTCGAAGGCAAAAGCCTTTGTCGCGGTCAAGAATTATAACGCCGCGATCTACGAGCTCGAAAATATTCGTCGGGAGACGAGTGATCAGACGGTTCACGGAGTTTTAAATGTTCTGTTGATGAACTGTTATCTCGAACAGGGCGATTATAAACGCGCCCAGGATTTTCTCACCACGCTTTTTAACGACATCAAATTAAACAAACCGAACGCGGCGGCGAATTACTACGCGTCGGCGGGACAAATCACCCGTGGAGCGCGGAGTCAATCAGATCGTTATAAAGCGCTCGGGTTAATGGTTTCAGACCGCAATCTGCCGCCCGAAGCCGCGACCGATCTCGAAAAAATGCGCGAAACGCTCGAAAAGGTCATCGAGCAATCGAAAGTTTTAGGCAAAAACCCGAAGCAAACTTCCGATGCCTTTGCGCTTTTAGAAGGCACGACCGCCGCCCGCAGCCTGCTCGCGCGTGACGATTACGACGCGAAACGCTGGAAGGACGAGGTTGCCGATTCGCGCGAAATGCTCGCGAATTCGCGCAGTACGGTGATGAACGCGGTCAACGATACCGTGACCGAAGCGGCAACAATTCCGCCATCGACCGTTGCTTCGAACAACCCGACGAATCTTCCGACCAATACGCTGCCCGTTCCCGGCAACACGAACCCGAACCCGACCAATCCGCCCAAGACAAACGAAGCCGTGCCGACCTTTCAACCCGTTAAGGAAACAAAAACCAACACCGATCTGACGGCAAAGAACGATAAACCGGTCGTCAATGAGCCCGTCAAGGAAGCTCCGAAAAAAGAAGAAGTAAAGAAAACGGACGACGCGCCGAAAACCGACACCGACACCACGGCGGCGGCAAATAATTCAACGCCGACAAAACGCGACCGCCTCGTCAATAAACCGGACGAGAACAAGGAAACCAACAATAAAACCGAAGAGAAAACCGCCAAGACCGAAACTGCGGACGCCAACACACTGCTCAGCGTCGGTTCATTGCTCGAATACGCGGTGCAGAAAACAAATCCGGTCTACCCGCAGACCGCGCGAAGCATGCGCCAGTCGGGTGTTGTCCGCGTCGAGCTCGTGATCGATGAAAACGGGCAGGTTTCCGCCGTCCAGAATTCGACCGGACCGAGCTTGCTGCAAGGCGCGGCAAAGGACGCCGTCAAAAAATGGAAATTCAAGCCTTTTATGCGCGACGGTCAGCCGGTCAAAGCGACGGGTTTTTTGAGTTTCAACTTTAATTTATAAGATTCTCCGTAGCGTTAAGACAAAAATTTCGGCAGCGGCTTTTCGAAAGAGTCGCTGCCCTTTTTTTGTCTTTCGCCGCCGATTTCGAAAAAGTAAGCAGCTAATTTCACCGCGCAAAGCGAAACGATCAACAAACCGCGCCGGTAATTTTCGCCTCTTTCAGCGGAAATCCGGTTCGACATCCGCAAACTTGCGCTTGCCGCTCGCGATACTAAATCTGAGTATCATGATGCCCGTTTTTGGTATTGCGACACTAAACTTCGGTCACGCGATACCGGTTTTTAGTCGTGCGCTGCCGGTCTTAAATAATGCGATACTAATGCTTGGCAACGCATTTTTCGTCTTTTATAACGCGCCGCCGAAGTTTAGTATTGCGTTACTTAAAAGTTAAGTCGGAGCGCGGTCGGCTCGTCCGCCTGAGTGCGAAGCACGAAATAGTTACGTCACAAGTAAAATCACGATTGAGTCATGCTTTTTACAACGCTTCGCATCGTGGCGGGCGAGCCGACCGCGCTCCGACAAAATAACGGACAATTTTGGTTGCTTAACCTGTGTAAAGCGTTACCAATCCTGCACCGTCGAATCTCTGTGTGATGCAAAGCGGGTCAACGGGCGCGGTTTGCGGTAAGATAGATAAAAATTCGGTAAGATTAAACAAATATGAAGCTGGTTACATTCTTGTTTTTTTTGATGCTTATGATGACGGAAACTTTTCTCGCGCAAGCTCCGCCGGTCGAAGCAGGCGTTTCGCAAACGCTTGCCAAATGGCGCGCCGCGAACTATTCGGACGTGCGTTATAAATTGAATCTGACGCTCGAAAAAGGCGCGCCGTTGATGCGCGGGGAAATCGAGATTCGCGTGAAACTGACCGAAGAAGGTAAACAAAACGCATTGATTTTAGATTGGCGCACGACGCAATTTGCGAACGACAAAGACAAACCTGATGCGGAAGTCTTTGAAGTAAACGGCACTTCGATTATTCAGGGATCAAGCGATTTGCCGTGGTTTTTGATGAATGAACATCTGGTCGTTTCGAACACGCTTCTAAAAAAAGGCGAAAACGTGATTAAAATTCGTTTCGCTTCGCCGATCAAAACGTCGGGCGCGGCGATCACGCGCTACGTTGACAAGGAAGACGGCGCGGAATATGTCTATTCGCTGTTCGTTCCGTCGGACGCGAGCACGGCGTTTCCCGTTTTTGACCAGCCGGATTTAAAGGCGCGGTTTCAATTGAACCTAACCGTACCTAATGGTTGGAAAGTTATTACTAATTCACCGGAAGAAGATTACGCAAGCCTTTTTGAAGACGATAATCGAAAAAATGTCCGTCAAGGCTTTAATTTTCAGACAAATAAACCAATCAGCACCTACGTTTTCGCGTTTGCGGCGGGCGATTTTGCGGAAGTGTCAGAACCATCTGCGGTAGCGGATGGTTTAATGCGGCAAACTGAAGACTCGAATAAAAACTTGAACGCTTCAAATAAACCAATCGTTTCAAATGCGAAACTTCAACCGCCCGCTACCGCAGACGGTTCTGACCTGTCAACCAAGATTTACGTTCGCAAATCTCAAGCCGAGAAATTCAAACCGCACGCCAAAGAAGTCTTTCGCCTCAACCGCGAAGGCATTAAATATCTCGAAAGCTATTTCGATTACAAATTCCCGTTTCCGAAATACGACCTTGTTTTGATCCCCGAATTTCCGTTCGGCGGGATGGAACACGCCGGCGCGACCTTTTTGCGCGAGGCTTCGATCATCTTTCCGAGCGAGCCGACCAAAAACGATTATGTTTCCCGCGCCAATCTGATCTTTCACGAAGCCGCGCATCAATGGTTCGGCGACACGGTAACGATGAAATGGTTCGACGATCTCTGGCTCAAAGAAGGCTTTGCCGAGTTTATGGCGTATAAAACGCTCGCGCAGGTAATGCCCGAATACAACGCCTGGAAAATCTTCTACGAGCGCAACAAACAAGCCGCTTATCTGACCGATTCGACCAAAGGCACAACGCCGATCTATCAGGAAATCCCGAATCTCTCGGCGGCAAAATCCGCCTACGGCAACATCGTCTATCGCAAAGCGCCGTCGTTTCTCAAACAAGCCGAGTTTTATTTAGGCGAAGATAAATTTCAAACTGCCGTCCGCGCCTTTTTAAAGAAACACGAATTCGCCAATGCCGAATGGACGGATTTGGTCAGGGAATTTGAAACGGCAGGCAAGCAGGATTTGAAAGATTGGGCGAACGGTTGGGTCAAGCAGCGCGGGCTTCCGATTTTTAATCTTGGGAAAAAAAATGTTCACGTCGGCAATCCGTGGCGCGACGCTTTCGTCGAATATTCGCTGGAGCAGGAAGATGTCTTAAAAGAAAAAGGGCTTTGGCAAATGAAAACCAATGTTCTAATGCGATTTGAAGAAAAAAACGATGTCAAAGCGATTACGATCGGCGGAAATGAAAATCCCATCGGTCAAATTTGGACTTGCTGTGCGCCGCGCAATACTGAAAAAACGCCCGATTTTATTTTCCCGAACTATCAAGATTACGGCTACGGAATCTTTCTGCTCGATGAAGTGAGTCGCACGTACGTTTTGAAAAATATCCAGACGGAAAAAGACGATTTTCTGCGCACGATGATGTGGGGAAGTTTGTGGGATTCGGTTAGGGAAACCGAGCTTGCGCCGAAAGATTATGTCGAACTCGTGATCAAAAATCTCGCGGTCGAATCGGACGAAAGCACGATTCAAACGCTTTTGGGCAGAGTCGGAACGGCGATGAATTACTACTTGTCAGTACCGCCTGCGTCAGCGGGCGGGTCAACCGTGCGGCAAAAACCATCCGCTAACGCAGATGGCACTGACCTTAAAGCGCGTCTCGAAGCCTTGCTCGTTGATAAGATCGCCAACGCCAAAACGCAGGGGCAGCGGATCACGTTTTACCGCGCTTACTTGAATCTCGCGTCGAGCGCACAGGCGCAGAAGAATTTAAAAGATATCTTAGCGGGCAAATCGAAGATCGCCGTTTTCGCGCGCAAGACCAAGGACAAATTCGATATCGTCACGCGCCTTCTTAT
>CADEFG010000020.1:14753-18824 GCA_902826505.1 uncultured Acidobacteriota bacterium | reverse complement strand
CAGTCAGAACGCCGCCGAGCAGCAACGCCGTGTCGATCGTCGAAATCTCGCTCCGCCAGCGTCTTTTGCCCGTTTCGATGTCGAGCCAGTGATAAAACCAGCCGTCTTTTTGAAAAGCGCGATTGGCGAAAAAATCGAGTGTCGTGCGCGTTCTTTCCCTTGCTTTGGCGGGCTCGATCCATTTGCGGTCAACGGCGATGCAAAGTCCGCTCAAGGCAAACCCGGTCGAAGCGATGCTCCCAACATTGTAATGATTTTCGTTTTGCTTCGGTGCCTCGCCGGTCGTTCGTGCGCGGTCGAGCGTCAAACCCGTTTTTTCGCCCGAATGTTCCCAAAAGAAAAGAAAAGCACGCCGTTCCAGATCTTCCAGAAACGCTTCATCTTCTTTGGTTAATTGATAACTTTCGGATTTTTGGGCGAAAGCCGCGTAATTGCCGAACAGCAAAAAAATGAACAGAAAAAATACAAATAGTCTGAAATCTTTTGTTGGTAAATTTGGATTATTCACAAATAAAATACCTGCTCTCTAAAATTTTCTTTTTAATCTGACGCCGCTTAAAATCGGTTTATCCTTGATCGCGATAAATTCGATCGAAATACCTTGTTTTTCCCGGGCTGAAATACCGAACTTTTGCGAAAAAGCCTGCATCAGCCCGACTTTTGCGGCTAAATCCAGACTTTCCAAAACCGTCTGACCGTTTATTTTGACTCCGAAAACGCGCTCTCCGCCGCCCGCAAATTTCGGTTCGGCAAAACGCAGATCAATTTCATAATCGCCGTCGGGAACATCGAATTTATAAGCCGTCAAACCTTCCGACATGGTTTGAAAAAGCGGGTCGTCGAAACTTCCGAGCGCGTTTCGCAAGGTCGAAATCGGTTTCGCGGCGCTGCCGACAAATCCAAAACTTCCGGTTTTATAAGCCTGATCGGTTGTCCAGAGACAATTGCTTGCATCAATAAAATCGGCGTTTGAACCGACATTGACGGCGATTTCGCGAAACGAATTATCGAATGGTCTGGTCGTATCGGTAAAATGAACATCGGCTGAATCGGACAATAAATTTTTATCGCTCGAACCCTGCGCGGTAAAAGAATTTCGTCCGTCTTTCAAAACAATTTCCCACGACGCTTTCTTTAACGCGCTGACGGTTTTTTTGCCGCGCGAGACGCCGTTTTGAAAAAGCTCGACTTCCGCTAAATTTGAATAAACGTCAACAGTTTGCGGCGGCGTTCCGCTTCTGAACCGCCAATCATGCGTGGCAATCCGCAAAACCGGTTCGCGCGAAAAATTCGCTTTGTAAAAAAAGGAAATGTCCTTCGGCTGGCGGTCGTAGGTGAACATTCCTTTCTGGTTGAGATGCGGAATCGTTTCGCCGCGATATTCCGCCCCGAAATCGAACTGGTTCCAAATCGCGCTGCCCGCGATAAATTTCCGTTCATTGATCGCCGCGAGATAAATTTCGTGAAATGTTCGCTGCCATTCGATGGTCGAATCAAAGCGTTTCGGCGCGAGCGAATGAAGCCTTTGGTCGGCGTTTGCGCCGTATTCGCTGACGATCAGCGGGCGCGTCGGCAGGCGTTTATGCTGGGCGTCCAAAAATTTCCCGAAATCTTCAAAAACGCCGCTATACCAGCCTTGATAAAGATTCCAGCCGACGACGTCCGTGACTTCCGCCAAACCCGAAGTGTAATAACGCTCGGTATTGCCGCCGTCAAAAGCGATCGCGGTGGCGCGGCTCGAATCTTCGGTTTTGCAGATCTTTTCCAATTCCTGCGCGAGTTTAAAGGTTTCCGAAATATCGGCGTCGGTTTTCGGCGAACGCAGGAATATTTCGTTCATATAGCCCCAGAGAATGATCGACGGATGATTGCGTTGCTGGCGAATCATATCGCGCAGCATCGTTTTGGAATTTTCGTTAAACTGCGGGGAAATCGTGATCAGATTAACGATCGGGATTTCTTCCCAGATCAGCAGCCCGAGCCGGTCAGCCGCTTCCAGCACGGACGGGTCGTGCGGGTAATGACCGAGCCGCACGAAATTGAAACCGTTTTCCTTGATGAGCTCCATATCGCGCACCATCAGCGCGTCCGGAACGGCATTGCCCAAACCTTTATAATCTTGGTGTTTATTCGTTCCGCGTAACTTTAAAGGTTTGCCGTTCAAGAAAAAACCTTCCGCCGCATCGAACCTGAACCAGCGAAATCCGAGCGGATTCGTGATTTCATCCAAATCTTTTCCGTTTTCACGAATGATGGTTTGGACGCGGTAAAGATTTGGTTCGGCGGGCGACCAAAGACGCGGATCTTTGATCTCTTTCGATGTTTGTTCAAAACCGGTTTCGGCTTTCGCGCCGATTTTCAGCTTTGAGTTAAGCGACGAAATCTGGCGGTTTTCCGCGTCGAAGATCGTGCTGACGATTTCGATCTGTTTTGCCGAATTGCCGGAATTGACGACCGTTCCCGAAATTTTGACGTTTGCCGTCCGCTCGGAAACCTGCGGCGTTTCGATTCGCACGCCGGCAGAAGCAAGATCCGTCACTTTGAAATGCGTTTCATTGGTCGCGACGAGCCAAACGTCGCGGTAAATTCCGCCATACATATTAAAATCGGCGTCAAGCGGCGGAATATCTTTCAAAAGCGTATTATCAACCTTGACGGCGATCAAGTTTGCTTTATCGAAACCGACAAATTCCGTGATATCGAAAGCAAACGCCGAATAACCGCCGATATGTTTGCCGGCAAAGTTCTCGTTGACGAAAACTTCCGCCGTTTGATTGGCGCCCTCGAAATAGAGAAAAATCCGTTTGTTTTTGAGATCGGCGTTTAAATTCAGTTCGCGCCGATACCAGCTGACACCGCGCCGGTAACCGGCTTCGTCATCGAAAGTGTCGGTCGCGTTCCAGGTATGCGGCAAATAAACTTTTTGCCAATCGACGGCATAAAAATCGGCTTTTTCGGCGTTTGTCCGATCGATCGCCGAAAATATCCAATTATCGTTGATCGTCAAACGGAGACGCGGATTTTGAGCGGTAATTTGTCCGGCGAACGTCAGACCGACCAGCCAAACACCAACAAAAACCGCCAGACTTTTTGAAAATTTTTTCATTATTTTTTCGATTTTCCGCCAAACATGATTTCCGCCAAAACGGGCAAATGATCCGAAGCCCAAAGTCCGTCCCAACGATCTGACAAAATGCCGTGTTCCAAAACCCGGATGTCTTCGCCGATGAAAATATAATCGATTTTTCTTCCCGGCTCCAATTCCTTAAAGGCGCTGAATGTCGAGTTTCCGCCAAAATGCGGGTTGACCGAAAGATAACGCGCATCGATCAATTTAAAGGTTCCGGCTTCTTCTTTGCCGGTCAAAATTCGATAAACGTTCGTCTCTTCCGGCGCATTGAAATCGCCCGTCACGACAAACGCGGATTTTCCGGCGATTTTCGGGATTTGCGCGAGCAGAAGTTTTGAACTTTCGGTGCGCGCCCGCGCGCCGATATGGTCGAAATGCGTGTTGAACTGATAGAAGTTTTTTTTCGACGCCCGATCCTGAAATTTCGCCCACGTGACAATCCGCGGAAAATCGGCATCCCAACCCTTGGCGCCGATCTTTTCGGGCGTTTCCGAAAGCCAGAAAGTATTCGTTTCGACCAATTTAAAACGCGATCTGCGGTAAAGAATCGCCGAAAATTCGCCTTTGTTTTCGCCGTCGCGCCCGCTGCCGCACCACGCAAAATCGGGCAAAAGTTTTTCCAAATCCTGCAATTGATCGTACTTGGCTTCCTGGACGCCGATCAAATCCGCTTTGTGAAAACGAATTACGTCCGAAACTTTTGTTTTTCGATTTGCCCAGGCATTGACGCCGTCGCGCGGTTCATTGTAGCGAATGTTAAAGGTCATCACCCGCAAAGCATTTTTATCCGCCGAGCTTTGAGCAAAAACGGCAATTTGCGACAGAAAGACAAGTAACAGAAAAAAAGTCTGTTGTTTCAAAAAAGATTTTGTTTGAAAAAAAGCGTCCATTCCCGTTGCGATTCTATTACGTAAAAGTTGATTATAATCAGTATAGCGAGC